>JAJFLR010000050.1 GCA_021772565.1 Opitutales bacterium
CACGTCGCGCTGCTCCTCGCGATGACAAAGTAGAAACCTAATTGTCATTGCGAGCTCTGCGAAAGCAGAGTGCGGCAATCTATCTGACTCACGTCTATTAATTGCATACACTAATTTATTTCGGAAATTTCTAATGGCAGACACTCTATAAAGTTTCATATTGGGAAATTTATACTAAAATATCCAAAGGCAAACTTATCCTCGGGAATTGTTGGTTTGAAAAATTATAGTTAGATCGTAAAGTCAATCGATTTATCTGTCTGGAAGTCGAATCTATTCATTGCAAAGGAATTGTATCACTAGGATGGCATCACAATGATCCATTTGATAGAATGTTACTGTCCCAAGCAAAATGTGAAAAACTCAAATTGATATTATCAGGTAATAAGATGAGTCTATATGATTTGAAGGTCTGTTGGTAAAATCATAAGGGTAGTCTCAAAACAATTTTGATACAAAATTTTAGCTTACTGACATTAATAGAATAACATGTGAATTATTCAAAATTGACTTGGCTCTAAACAATAATGGAATTTTGTTCTCTTGGAATTAATCTAATAATTTGAATAGATTACATTATCTAAATTTATACTACTTATTTTAACTAGACAATGGCGGTGACATACTCCATTGATTTTATGCTTTATAGAATGAAACCACTAAAATTTAATTTATCTATACGATACCAGACATATTACACAATAAAATGTGCTAATGTCTGCTTGACCTTGGCTATATGAGTAAAGAGAGTAGAGAATCACTAGCTATATGCGGCATTGGCTGCAGATTCCCCGGAGGGGCTAACAATCCTGAATCATTTTGGAAAATGCTGATTGACGGAGTCAGTGCAATTTCTGAAGTACCGAAGGATCGATGGAATCTTGACTCCTATTACAGTACCAATTCCCAGATTCCAGGTAAAATGATTACAAAATGGGGTGGGTTTCTCAATGATATTGAGCTTTTTGATCCACGCTTTTTTGGCATTTCACCTCGAGAAGCATTGCGAATGGATCCACAACAAAGATGGCTTTTGGAAGTAGCTTGGGAAGCTATGGAAGATGCAGGACAGTCACCAGACAAAATAGCCGGAACTAATACGGGAGTATTCATAGGAATTTCCAGTAATGACTATGCAAATATTCAAATGAAAGGGCGTGGTGATGTTGATGTCCACACTAACAGTGGAAGTACGCTCAGTATAGCATCTGGTAGAATATCATACCTACTTGACCTGAAGGGACCCAGTGCATCTGTCGATACTGCATGTTCTTCATCATTAGTAGCCGTCAATCTGGCATGCCAAAGTATCTGGAATGGGCAATGCGAGTATGCTCTTGCAGGGGGCGTAAATGCACTTCTAACGCCAGATTCATCTATTGGATTCAGTAAAGCATCCATGCTGTCACCCACGGGTCATTGTTATACATTTGATGATAGAGCAAACGGTTATGTCAGAGGTGAAGGAGCCGGTGTTATTTTTATTAAACCACTAAAAAAAGCAATTAAAGATAACGACCCGATTTATGCAGTAATTAAAGCAGCAGTAGTCAATCAGGATGGTAAGACAAATGCCATGACTGTCCCGGGTCAGTTTTCTCAAGAAGCAATGCTTAGATACGCTTACGACCAGGCGAAAATATCTCCTAACAACGTTTGTTATATGGAAGCGCATGGAACCGGAACACCAGTTGGTGACCCTATTGAAGTATTAGCTCTCGGCAATGTCATATCAGAAGGAAGAACAGAAAACGAAAAATGTACAATTGGTTCTGTTAAAACAAACATAGGACACTTAGAGTCTGCATCAGGAATTGCAGGAGTGATTAAAGCAGCTTTAGTACTAAAAAATAAAACTGTTCCACCCAATCTTAATTTTGAAAATCCCAACCCAAATATACCTTTTGATGAGCTAAAATTACACGTGCCAACAGAAGTTGAACCTTTGCAAAATGGCAAAGGCCCAAGAATTGCAGCTGTTAACTCATTTGGGTTTGGAGGTACAAATGCCCATATCGTCATGTCAGAAGTTGAGTCGAAAAATGGGAAAAAGAAAAGAAGCAGTGGAAAGAAAATTAAAAGACCTTTCTTATTGCCAATTTCAGCACGTAACAACGAATCATTGAAACAGTATGCCACCGCTTATGGTGATTTCATTAAAAACAACGATGCAGATTTAAATGACATTACCAATACTGCTGGCTTACGTAAAGCACATCATGATCATCGGATTGTTGTTTTTGGTAAAAACAAAAATGATATTTCCGATCGAATAAATTCTTATCTCTCAAATAAATCTTCTTCAGGTTTAATAATTGGAAAACCGAATACCGAAGACAGCAATGAGATCGCATTTGTTTTTACCGGACAGGGACCACAGTGGTGGGGAATGGGTCGTGAGCTATTAAAAAAAGAGCCAATATTTAAAGACGTTATAGAAAAGTGTGATAAATTATTGAGCCAATATACTTCATGGTCTTTGATAGAAGAATTAACAAGAGATGAAGAGACCACAAAAATTGGTGACACAGAAATCGCTCAGCCGGCTATTTTTGCACTTCAAATAGGGTTAGCTGAACTGTGGAAATCATTTGGCATAAGTCCATCTGCAGTTGTTGGGCACAGTGTGGGTGAAGTCGCTGCAGCATATATAGCTGGTGTTTACACTCTCGAAGATGCGATTAAAATTATCTATCAACGCAGCCGACTACAGGAAACAACTCGTGGAAATGGCCGCATGGTTGCCGTAGCAATTTCATGGAAAGAAGCAAAAGAACTGATTGAAGGTCATGAAGACCACGTGGCAATTACCGCAGTCAACAGCTCGGGCATGGTAACGCTGGCCGGAGACACAAAAGAAATTGAATCTCTTGTTGCTCCTCTCGAAAAAGAACAAATTTTTGTAAGATGGCTTAAAGTCGATTTTGCCTTCCACACACATCAGATGACTCCAATTAAAAATGAACTATTGGAATGTCTGTCTGATATCAATCCAATGTCATCAAAAATTCCATTCTATTCAACAGTAACAGGCGATGTATTGGATGGTAAAAAATTAGATGGTCTTTATTGGTGGCAAAACGTTAGAGATTGTGTGTTGTTTGCACCAGCAATGGAGCAGCTCATTGCAAATGGCTTCAACTCATTCCTTGAATTGGGTCCACACCCTTCTCTTGCCAGTTCAATATCTGAATGTCTGTCAGCTTCCAAAATAAAAGGAACGGTCTTGCCCTCAATTAGACGTAATGAACCGGAACAAGAGCAGATATTAACATCCCTGGCTACACTCTATGCTAACGGTAGCAATCTAAATTGGGAAAATGTAAACGGTGGAAAATATTCATTTGTTCGCCTCCCCTCTTATCCATGGCAAAACGAAAAGTACTGGTTGGAATCAGAAATTTCACGCGACTATCGATTGTCTGGTCCGGGACATCCATTGCTAGGCAAAAAGACTAGTAACGCCTGTGCAATTTGGGAAGGTGAGATTGACCCAAGAGCTTTAAATTATTTAAATGACCATCGATTGAGAGACTCGATTGTGTATCCTGCATCAGCTTATGTCGAAATGGCTTTAGGGATAATTTCTGAAATTTTTCCAGATGAATCTTATGTCGCTGAGGAAATTAAGTTTAAAAAGGCTTTATTTATTTCAGAAAAAAATGCTTTAACGATTCAGTTTCACTTTGATGATTCAGATGGCTCTTTTAAAATTTATGGATCTGAAAGTCCTTCTGAAAACAATTGGGAACTGCATGCAGAAGGAAGAATTCAAAAGCTTTTACCAACACCATTAGACAAGCCTGATTTCAATAGCCTAAAAAATAAATTGACTGAAATTGTTGAACACGAAAAAATTTATGAAGATTTCCATGATGCGGGTTATCAATTTGGGCCTAACTTTTCTGAAATACAAACTACATGGAGAGTCCCTAATGAGGCTTTAGCAGAAATAATCGTTCCAGAAGAAATTGATTTAGAGCGTGAAAATTATCAATTTCACCCGGCAATTTTAGACGCTTGCTTTCAGTGCATCAAAGGTGCCCAAGAATTCATTGAAGGTCGTGAAGCATCTGAGAACTTTTTTCTACCAGTCGGCCTTGAAAGAATTAAATTGTATAAGAAGCCAACAAAACATTTGTGGAGTCATGCCACACTAGAGCAAAATGATGGTGAAATTGTCATTGGCGACATAAAGGTTTTCGATGATAATGGGGAGCCGGTTGCCGACATCAAGGGATTTCGAGCTCAAAGAGTAGACCAAACAGAATCAAAGTCAAAAAGTGATCTTGATAATTGCCTTTATAAATTTCAATGGCACCCGGTTCGTGTTCAAGGTAAAGGTGTAAAGCATCACGGTTCTGCTGAAATTCAATCTCCGTTGGAAATTGCTGATACTCTTAATACTGTAGGTTTAAATTTAGCTGCTGAATACGATATCACTAAATACTCCAAAGTATTTGCTCCCAAAGTTGAATCGTTAGCATTTCATTATATTCTCAATTGTTTTGCAGAATTGGGATGGAAGCCATCAATAGGCGAAATATTTTCAACGTCAGAATTTTTGAAAAACCATGGGATTATTTCTGCACACGAAAGACTTACCAGAGCATATTTAAATGCACTACTCGAAGAGGGCGTATTAGCTAAAAGTTCAAATGATAGTTGGGAAGTCATTGCACTACCTGAGTCTTCCAGACATGAAGAAATGTACGAAACTCTCAAAAAGGACTATCCCAATTCAAAAGCAGAACTGGGTCTACAGAGAAACTGTGGTATTGTTCTCCCAGGCGTTTTAAATGGAACAACTGATCCACTTCAAATAATTTTTAGTGCTGAGTCACCCTCATTACTTGAGCAGTTCTACCAAGAAACACCGGATTGTCTGACTTTTAATCTAATTATTAAAAACGCTTTAGATTCACTTTTGAAAAAATTTCCAAAAATTTCCAAATTGAAAATTTTAGAAGTGGGTGCCGGAACCGGATCGATGACAGAAGCTATTTTGGATATCTTTCCGAAGGATCAGACTAGTTATGTTTTTTCAGATATTTCACCCCTATTTATTGCACAAGCAATGAAAAAGTTTAAGGATCAGAAGTTTGTTGAATACAAAACTTTTGATTTAGAAAAATCTCCGGAAGAACAAGGATTTGAGCTTGAATCATTTGATATTGTTCTCGGGACAAACGTTCTTCATGCGACATCAGACTTAAAACATACTTTGGAAAATATTAAAAAAGTAATGGCTCCTGAAGGGATATTGCTATTTTTAGAAATTACAAAACCAAGAAAAACGCTCGATAATGTATTTGGATTATTAAAAGGTTGGTGGCAATTTACGGATACCGATCTAAGACCCTCATCCGCAATAATTTCAACAGATCAGTGGACAAATCTACTTGGAGAATGCGGTTATGCTGAGCCGATTTCTGTTGTTAATACAGATGGTTCGCATGATGCAAATCAAACACTATTTATCTCGCAAAAACCTGCCCAAGTAGAATTTGCTGATGAGAAAGTTGATAAAATAAAGGCCGAACTCAATAACGATTTTTGGTTAATATTTGGCGACCAGGAAGAATTAGGAAAATCTTTAGCAACAAATTTATTCGAGCAAACCGGAAGTGCATCAAGCATCATTAACGTAGGTGAAAGTTTCAAAAAGATAAATGAAAAGTCCTATCAAATCAGACCCGGAAATGTTGATGACATGAAACAATTATTCTCTGAACTCAATAGTTCTGAGAAAAAACTGCGCGGCGTTATTCATTTATGGAATCTTGATCAACCTCATTACCAAGATACTACAACTGAAATTCTGGAAAATGCTCAAGAATTGGGGTGCATGAGCATTTTAAATTTAGCGCAAAACCTGGTGCAGTCTGAATACGAAGAAAAACCTAGAGTGTGGATAATCACAAGAGGTGCTCAAGGTGTCGGTGAAGACAAGGGACCTATTACCATTGCTGGAACACCTGTTACCGGATTTATTCGAGTAGCTAATAATGAGCATGAAGATTTTAAATTCACGACAATTGATTTAGATTATGATTTTCAAGAGGGTGATATTGATGCCTTAAGTAATGAAATAACTTCAAATGATCCCGAACTTGAAATAGCATACAGGTCTGGAACACGTTATGTTAATCGCTTAATGCGTCCCACCAAAAGTGAATTGCCCATTCAAACAAAAGAAGCAGTAAAGGAAAATAGTATTATACCTTATCGTCTTGAAGTGCCGACACAGGGAATATTAAATAATTTCATTCTAAAAGAAACCTCTCACCGTGAAGTTGGTGATACTGAAATTGAAATTCAGGTTAAGTCTGCCGGATTAAATTTTCGTGATGTCATGAAAGCGATGGGAATTTATCCCGGAGAAAGTGATGACTTAAATTGGTATGGTGATGAATGTTCAGGAACTGTTGTCAGTGTTGGCAAAGACGTTAAAAATTTTAATGAGGGCGATGATGTTGTAGCTATGATTCCGTATTGCTTTAGGGCATATGCTACCATTGATGAAAGTTTAGTTTTCAAAAAATCAAAACACATAAGTTTCGATGAAGCCGCTACATTGCCAATCGTTTTTCTAACAGCACATTATGCGCTCAATAGATTAGCGCACCTTCAGGAAGGAGAAAAAGTTCTCATTCACGCGGGTGCCGGTGGTGTTGGTCAAGCAGCCATTCAAGTTGCCCAATTAGCGAATGCTGAAATTTTTGCTACTGCGGGATCACCAGAGAAAAGAGAATTTCTTAAAAAAATTGGGGTGCATCATGTGATGGATTCTCGAAGCTTAAAGTTTGCCGATGAGATAATGGAAATAACTGACGGCAAAGGTGTAGATGTAATATTAAATTCATTAGCCGGAGATTTTATTCCAAAAAGCATTTCGGTCTTAGCCTCTTATGGACGATTTTTAGAAATTGGCAAAATTGATATCTATCAAAATAGTAAGATGGGCCTCGAGCCGTTTCAGCGTAACTTATCTTACTTTGCAATTGATCTGGCAAAGCATTTGGAAGAACGCCCTAAATTTGTTGCAACAATGCTTGGAGAAATTTCAGCACTGTTTGATCAAAAGAAACTTAAGCCATTACCACTTACTTCATTTTCAATTAATGAAGCAGCTGATGCTTTTCGTTACATGGCTCAAGCAAAACATATCGGAAAAGTCGTTTTATCTTTAGAGCAGGAATCGATAACTATTAGCCCTTCTTCTGATCGAAAAAAATTATTTAAAAAAGATGCCACTTACTTGATCACAGGTGGACTGGGTGGATTTGGTTTAGAAGTCGCCAAATGGATGGTAGACTGCGGCGCGGGAAATTTATTATTAATGAGCCGAAGAGGTGCAACTACGGATGAAGCTATCGATGGCATTGCCGAAATTGAGAGAAAAGGAGCAAAGGTAGTAGCTGTAAAAGCCGACGTCACCAACGGTGATGATATCAAGCGCATTATCAATCAAATAAAAACCGAGATGCCACCGCTAAAAGGAATTTTCCACGCTGCAATGGTTTTAGATGATGCATTTGTTGTTCAATTGGACCCGGAAAGATTTAAAAAAGTTCTTCGGCCAAAAATGTCGGGAGCTTGGCATCTACATACGCACACTTTAGATATCGCACTCGATCATTTTGTAATGTTTAGTTCCGCTTCTTCAATAATTGGAGGGGCAGGACAGGGCAATTATTCAGCTGCAAATTACTTCTTGGATGCGATGGCCCATTTTAGAAATTCGATTGGCTTACCCGCTCTAACTATTAATTGGGGGGCATTATCCGGCGCAGGATTTGTTGCTCGAAATGAAAAAGTTGCCAAATATCTTGACCACTTGGGGCTACAAAGTTTTTCACCTGAAGAAGCACTCGATATATTTGCTGAAGTGCTCCCTCATAATCCAATTCAAATAGCCATTAGCCGAGTAGACTGGAAGGCACTTGCCAAAATGAATCCTTCAGCAGCTAACGCAACGACATATTCTTTAATGGCTAATACGATTTCCGATGATGGAACTGCCTCTGGTAATTCCAGTTCATTCAAACCTAAAGTTCTAGCAGCACCTATGGATGAACGCCAAGGAATGCTGGAAGATTATATTTGCGATCAGGTTGCACAAGTTTTTGGTACTACTGCTGATAATGTTGACCGTGAAACTGCTTTAACCAAAATTGGTCTGGATTCACTCATGGCGATCGAGTTGATGAATCGCCTCGAATCAAATTTAGGAATCAGTTTGCCAATGGGAAAATTTCTTCAGGGACCCAACATTATCCAGTTGTCAGAATCCGTACTGGAATTGATCAATAATTCTGATGGAGAAGATCAATCAACCAGCGTTGTTGAAAATTCATCCAGTGATAACATTGTTAAAGAAATACCGCAAGAATTTCCTCTATCTTATGGACAGCAGGGATTGTGGTTTTTACATCGTTTAGCACCTGATAGTACTGCCTATCATTTTGTTTTTGGATCAAAATTTAGCCCAAAAATAAATCAGGAAGTAGTCGAAAAAGTTTTTGACACACTTCTCGAACGTCATCCGGCTTTAAAGAGTCGATTTAGTTTAAAAAATGGACAGCTAACGCAGATAATCGATGATTCGATTAAGTTTAGTCTCAATAAATATGATGCGAGAAATTGGAGTAAGGAAAAACTTAACTCTGTAGTTGCAGATGAAGGAAAGAGATCGATTAATTTAGAAACTGGTCCCCTCTTCCGATTCACTGCCTTTGATCTAAATGACAAGGAGGATTTAATTTTAATTACTGTGCATCATATTATTTTCGATGCTTGGTCATTAGCAGTACTACTCGATGAACTCTTCCAACTTTATTTTTCAAATTTAGCCGGTACTAGCCACTCCCTGAAGCCGGCAAAATCAAATTACGCCGAATTTGTTAAATGGCAGGATAAAATTGCCAACGGTCCTGAAGGAGAACGTCATTGGCACTACTGGAAAGAAAAATTATCGGGAACACTGCCTATATTGAATTTACCTTTAGATAGACCTAGACCTGCTGTTCAGCAATTGCGTGGGGCTATGTGTCCATTTAAAATAAATTCTGAAACAACTAGAAAAATTACTGAATTGGCTAAACAAGAGGGAGCAACTCTCTATATGAGTTTACTGGCAGCATTCCAAAGTTTACTGCACTATTATACAGGCCAGGATGATATTATAGTTGGATCACCGATGTCTGCGCGAACAAAACCTGAATTCAATAACGTTATAGGATTTTTTGCCAACCCAGTAGCTATACGCTCGAAATTTGAAGAAGATGCTTCATATCGAAGCATACTTAATCAGGTTAAAGATTCTGTGGTCGAGGCTATGGAGCATCAGGATTATCCATTTTTAAATTTAGTAAAGCGTTTAGGCATTCCACAAGATCCAAGTACTTCGCCAATATTCCAGGTACAATTTGCCATGGAAAAATCTAAGAGCGTCGACCAAAAAGGTATGGCAGTTTTTGCAATTGGACAAGAAGGTGTTAAGCTGGATTTAGGTGGTCTAACGATGGAATCAATCGACATCCATCAAAGAGATGCTCAGTTTGAAATTACACTTCTGGTCGAAGAAGCAATGAATTCAATATTTGCGGCTTTCGAATATAATACTGATTTATTTGATGCTGATACTATGGAAAGTATGGCACAACGCTATCAACTCATTTTAGAAAATATTGTTAGTGATCCGGATAAAAATTTATCTGATATTTCTATGCTTACGAATATTGAAAAAGAAAATATTTTTAGTAAGTGGAATCATACTCAAACAGATAGTTCGGATGCAAAATGTGTTCATGATCTCTTCAATGATCAAGTTGCGAAATCACCTGAGGCAACTGCAGTAACTTCGGCAGGACGCGCATATTCCTATTCAGAATTAGATAAGAAGTCTAATGGAGTCGCACAAAAATTAGCAGAATTAAATATTGGTCCTGACGTCCCAGTAATAATTTTTCTGGATCGCTCAGTTGATATGCCAGCAGGAGTTCTAGGAGTACTAAAATCTGGAGGATGTTACGTCCCGCTCGATCCGGTATTCCCAAAATATAGACTTCAATTAGTTATAGATGATATTAAACCAAAAGTCATTCTGACTGAGTCATCATTGGAATCAGAACTCCCTGAAGGAGATTGGCAGACATTATTTATTGATAATATTAAAGAATCAGATAATGCACCGACAAATTCAAAATTATCATCAGAAAATTTAGCATACATAATTTATACATCCGGATCTACAGGAAAGCCGAAAGGTGTAGAAATTCCTCATCGCGCTGTTGTTAACTTTTTAACTTCGATGCAGCAATCTCCAGGAATAACCAGCAACAATAAACTCTTAGCCGTAACAACGCTCTCATTTGATATTTCAGTATTGGAATTACTAGTCCCTTTGATCACAGGAGCTGAAGTTGTCATTGCGTCAAAAAGTGAGTGTGCAGATGGACATCGCTTAATTTCATTATTGGAAGAATTTGATATCGATGTCATGCAAGCCACACCAGCAACATGGAAATTACTTTTTGATTCAGGCTGGACTGGAAAAGATGATTTAAAAGTATTATGTGGCGGTGAAAATTTACCAAAAGAACTAGCAGATCGCTTACTCAATAATTCAGCCGAGGTATGGAATCTTTATGGACCGACGGAGACAACAATTTGGTCGGCAATTAATAAACTAAATTTAGATGATAAGTCAGTTTCCGTTGGGCGGCCAATTAATAATACGACAATTTATATTTTAGATGATGAAGGATCAGCAGTAGCTCCCGGTATAGTCGGTGAGTTATTTATCGGAGGATCAGGACTCGCGCTAGGATATTTCAACAGACCAGAATTAACGTCTAAGAAATTTAAGAATGTTTCAATAGAGAATGATACAAAAGAACGCCTTTATTCAACAGGCGATTTGGCTCGTTATGGTAAGGATGGAAGTATTTATGTCATCGGTCGAAGCGATAATCAAATAAAACTACGAGGATATCGAATTGAATTGGGAGAAATTGAGTCAGAACTAGTTTCACATGATGATATAAAAGAAGTTGTTGTAATTAAAAGAGATGATCTTGTTGGAGGATCACGATTAATCGCTTATTTTATACCAGCAATTGAAAATGAAAATCTTGTCAACGAATTGAGAAATTTAACAACAGATAGACTACCTGAATATATGAGACCATCAGCATATGTTAAGTTAGAGTCATTTCCATTAACGGATAATAATAAGATTGATATTAAAAGTTTACCGAAACCGACGATAGATCGTGATGACCTATCTTCAGCATTTATTTCATCACAATCGCCTACGGAGAAAGTACTATGCGATATTTTTAATCGAGTCTTTGAAAATGACCAAATTGGAATTTATGATAACTTTTTTGAAATAGGCGGGAACTCTTTAACAGCAGTTCAAATAGTAACAGAAGTTTCATCAGCATTTAATCGTAATGTTCCAGTCGAATCATTCATGCGAAATCCTACCATAGAAAGTTTGGCTAATTATTTAGATCAATCTAGTTTAGAATATCATCCAATCGATGCCGAAACTAACGGTCATGGAAATTCTGAAGATATCGAGTTCGATCTGGTCGGAGATTATCTATCAGTAGAATTTGCTGGAAATAATGAAAAAGAAGAAAGCTCTCCGAAAATTGATTCAGCTGCATTAGCCTATCTACCAGATTCATTTGTAGCACTAACCGGACTGAATAAAAATGAAATTATTCAAACCTGGTTTAAAGGTGAACCAATTTTAGGTAACGTTTACAAAACATCCTTTGGAAATATCGGCATACTGATGCTACCAAGATTAGGAGTGGAGTTATATAAAAATAACGAAGGCTTGAAAAAATCTGTATTGAGAGCAATGGAGATTGCTGCAGAGATGGGTGCTAAAACAATTTCACTCACTGGTCTAATTCCATCAGCGACAAACTATGGCAAAGATGTTAATGAATGGGTCAATGGTAGAGAAGA
This sequence comes from Opitutales bacterium, assembly GCA_021772565.1. GTDB lineage: Bacteria > Verrucomicrobiota > Verrucomicrobiia > Opitutales > JAJFLR01 > JAJFLR01. The sequence goes on from JAJFLR010000050.1 coordinate 11,992, forward strand.
TTTACCTGCGATAACTACTGGCCATGCAACCACAACAGCAACAGTAGTTCTCAACATTGAACAAATTTTAACAAAAGCAGATCGAAAAATCAGTAATGAAAAAATTGCTGTAATTGGTTTGGGGTCAATTGGACATTCGACATTGAGATTAATGCTAAAAGTATTACCGCACCCAAAAGAAATTATTTTGTGTGATCTCTACCAAAAACTTGATGTGCTACATAGCATTCAAAAAGAAATTGTTGATGACATCGGTTACGAAGGAATTGTCAGGACTGAGGCAACTCGCGGTAAACTACCAGAAGCTGTCTATGAGGCATCATTAGTTATTGGCGCAGCTAACGTCCCAAATATACTCGACATAAAAAGGCTCCAACCCGGGACAATTATTGTAGATGACTCGTTTCCACCATGCTTCAATACAATTGATGCTATTCGGCGAATTGAAGATCAACATGATATATTATTTACTACAGCAGGAAACCTTCGTTTGGATGATGAAATTGAAGAAACAATATTCTTACCGAATGGACTTGAAGAATTTTTAGACAACAATTCTGGTAACAGTAGGTTGAAAGCTTTAATTAGCAGAGATCCAAATGAGATTACCGGCTGTATTCTATCTAGTATTCTAACTGGTATGGAATCTGAAATTCGTCCAACACTTGGAACAGTTAAGCTAGAAGATTCTATTGAGCATTATAATTTTCTTAAAGCCAATGATCTACAAGCAGCAAATCTGCAATGTGAACATTATCGAATTTCCGAGGAAAGTGTTGAAAAATTTAAAACAATAATTTCTCAACATATTGAACCTTCTGAAACTGTTGCTAGTATAAATTAATTATATAAAATAAATAGGGTCTTCGATAGACCAACGTAATTATTATTAATAAATAGTTTTGAGTAGCACACCTACGAGTTCAAACAGTAATCAGTTTGAAGAAGAGAGTTCACTTTTACATCCGTTAGCTGGAAGTAATTTTAAAACACTCTGTTCTTGTCTTAACAACCACAATACATTTGATTCGGATAAGCGATTGTCTAGACTAATAGCAATAGCCTCTGTTTTAGGTCGATTCCCATTTTATAAAATCGAACAGTTTTTAAATGATAAAAAAATTGGGTCAACGAAGATAAAAGACCCTCTAATTTTTATTGTTGGACATTGGAGAAGTGGAACTACTCATCTTCATAATCTTTTAAGCCAAGATTCTCAGTTTGGTAGTATTTCTTTTTTACAGACAGCAATACCATGGAATTTATTAAGTAAAATAAAAATTGCCTCATGGATCATTGATAAAGTTTTACCTGAAACCAGAGGAATGGATAATGTAAAGCTGTCATTGGATTCGCCACAAGAAGAAGAGATGGCTATTGGAAATATGGGAACGTTATGCTACTATTACTGTTACTATTTCCCGCAAGAATTTAGGTATCATTTCAATCGATCAATACTGCTAGAGGGTGTCGAAAAGACTGATTTAAAGCAGCTGGAAAATAATTATAACTATTTAATTAAAAAGCTAACACTGGCGCATGACGGGAAACCACTCATGTTAAAAAATCCTGCAAACACTGGACGAATAAAATGGCTAAAAAATATTTTTCCAAATGCAAAATTTATTCATATTCGCAGAAATCCATACAAAGTGTTTTCTTCAAACGTTAAACACTTTGACAGAATAATGCCTGCTTTTGCCTGGCAAAAATATGACAAATTAGATTTTGAAAAACTAACGATTGAAAATTATGCATTAATGATGAATCGTTATCTAAAAGATAGATCATCAATAGCAAAAGAGAATCTAATAGAAGTTTCTTATGAATCGGTTGATGAAAATCCCTATAAAAGTGTCGATGAAATTTATTCTTATTTAAATTTACCGGGAAAAGAGAGTGCTCTTCGCAATATTAAGAAATATTCAGATCAAATTCGGAGTTACAAAAAAAATAAATCTCAACTGACTGAAAATCAGGTTAATAAAATCGAAGATAATTGGGAATTTGCGTTGGAAGAGTGGAATTATGGGCAACCTGATGATCTCGAAATAATTTAATGAATTAATAATATTGGCGCACTAGTTCTTCAGCTGTCTATGACCAATATCTTTCCGAAAATATTTAGAATTAAATTCAACTTTTTCACATACCGAATATGCAGCAGTTGCAGCCTCCTCGAGATTATCAGCAAGTGCTGTTATTCCGAGAACACGACCTCCGTTAGTAACCAATTTCCCCTGCTCATTAACTTTTGTTCCGGCATGAATTATTTGGACATTATCTAATGTATCATCGTCAGGTAAATTAATTTCATCACCTTTCAAATAATTTTCGGGATAACCGTTTGCGGCTATTACAACAACCATAGCGCTTTTATCTTTAATTTTAACATCAACTGGGTTGAGCGTCCCATTGGCACAATCATGCATTAGCTTTATTGGATCAGTTTCCAATAATGGCAGTAACACTTGAGTCTCTGGATCACCAAATCGGACATTAAATTCAAGAACACTAGGGCCATCATTGGTTATCATTATACCAATATACAGAGTCCCTTTGAAATCAATTCCATCGTTCTGTAGTCCATCTAATGTGGGTGTAATTATTTTTTCTTTAATTTTCTGAAATAATTCAGGCGTCACAACTTTAGCTGGAGCATAAGCGCCCATGCCACCGGTATTTAGTCCTGAGTCACCCTCCCCAATTCTTTTGTGGTCTTGGCTTGCAGGTAAGTTGATAAAGTTTTTTCCGGATACTATTAAAGTTATAGATGCTTCTTCACCATCAAGAAATTTTTCAATTAGCACTTCGCTACCACTTGCACCAAAAGCGTTACCGATTAACATATTAGTAACCACTTTTTGAGCCTCATTTTTATCTTGGGCAATAATGACACCCTTTCCAGCGGCCAAACCGCTGGCTTTAATGACAATTGGAAACTTCTGTGTATCCAGATAAGAAATTGCTTCTTTAACTTCTGTAAAAGATTTTCCCAAAGCCGTAGGGATATTATATTTTTGCAAAAACCGTTTTGTAAAAGATTTACTCCCTTCTAATTGAGCAGCCACTTTGTTTGGACCGTATGCTATTATTCCAACTTCATCTAATGCATCTACTAGCCCATTGCAAAGTGGAATTTCCGGTCCGACAATTACAAAGTCAATTTTTTTCTCTTGGGCAAAAGAAACAATTGCTGAATTATCCGCAATGTCTCCAGAATAGCACAGAGCATCTTGTGAGATGCCACCATTCCCTGGTACAGCAATAACCTCACCGACGATTTGACTTTGTAAGCAAGCTTTAACTATTGAATGTTCTCTTCCCCCAGAGCCTATAACTAATACTTTCATTTTTTAATCAGATTAATAGTATTCAATTGAATCAACAACAATTTAACTTGGCAAAAATGAAGTCAACAAAAGTTGTATCAATATAGATAGTAAATTTAGTACAATAAAATCGTTAAAATTAATAATACTCAGTTGACGATAATGGTTGAATTTACCTTAATCTGACTTCAATTATTAAAACAATTCAGATTTTAAGACTGATTGATATAAATTTTTAAAATTTATTGATTATAATTGAAATTCTAGGCGAGATAGCTCAGTCGGTAGAGCAGAGGACTGAAAATCCTTGTGTCCCCGGTTCGATTCCGGGTCTCGCCACCATTAGTTTTAAGAATTTGATTTTTTATAAATTGGATGCGAAATATTATAAAGTTAGTACTATTTATTTTTATAATACTGGTTTCAAAAAAATCAGTATGTATAGATTTACCAGTTGAAAAAATAAAATTAACACCTGGATTCAATATTAGTGTTTATTCTCCAGATGTTCCTGATGCAAGATCGCTTGCAGTTGGTAATAAAGGCACACTATTTGTTGGTACACGGTATAATGCTGGCGGAAGGGTTTATGCTATATTGGATAAAAACAATGATTATGTTTCAGATGAAGTTGTTATAATTGCAGAAGGTCTCAATGCACCAAATGGTGTGGCATTCTTTAATGGAGACCTCTATGTTGCTGAAACGCATAGAGTAATTAAATTTCCAAAAATTGAAACTAATATATATAATCCGTCAAATTATGTTGTCGTGAACGACAGTTTTCCAACTGACAAACATCATGGTAATAAATTTATTCGGTTTGGACCTGATAATCGTATATATATTCCAGTAGGTGCACCCTGCAATGTGTGTAAAATTAAAAGTCCATACGCTACATTAATGAGAATGAATTCTGATGGTAAAAATCTTAAAGTGTATCTTAGCGGTATTCGTAACACAGTAGGATTTGATTGGCATCCGAGATTTAAAGAATTGTGGTTTACAGATAATGGAAGAGATTTTTTATCGGATGAACTGCCTCCTGACGAGCTAAATAGAGTTCGACGAGGTGGATCGCATTATGGCTTTCCTTATGTTCATGGGAACAATATTCGTGATCCGGAATTTGGAAAATTTGTGAATTTAGATAAATATATTCAACCTGAAATTGAGTTAGATGCACATGTTGCCGCGCTTGGAATGAGGTTTTATAAAGGTAAGATGTTTCCCAAAGCTTATAGAAATCAAGTATTTATCGCTGAACATGGATCTTGGAATAGGTCAAAAAAAATCGGTTACAGAATTTCTGTAGTAAAAATAAAAAATTATGTAAAACCGAATTCCGGTAAGGCCACTAGCTATCGAACATTTGCGGAAGGTTGGCTGCAGGGAGAAAAAGTTTGGGGCAGACCGGTAGATATAGAATTCTTGAAAGATGGCTCAATGGTTGTGTCAGATGATCATGCAGGTGCTGTATATAGAATTACATATAATATTTTTGATGCATTAAAAAAAGTAAAAATCAAATAAGCCAATTAAAAGCTCAATATTAGAGTTATTATATAAAATTTACTAAAAATATATTTAAACTCGCAATTAATTACTAAATTCTTTTGTATTAAATTCAGAAATAGAATCAAACAAGATCTAATACTTATAATTTGTGAGTGATATCAAGGTTCAATTTTGGGGTAGCAGGGGATCAATTCCGGCATCCTTCTGTGGCAATCAAGTTAGATTAAAAATCTTTAAGGCTTTAGAGGCAGCCCGTGGATTGCATCTTGATTCTGAAAAGTCTATAAACGAGTTTATAGACCAGACTCTACCATTTTCTGTATCGAATTCTTTTGGAAGTAATACATCTTGTGTACAAATAGCAAAAAATTCTGATGAGTATCTAATTTGTGACGCAGGATCCGGGATTAGAGATTTTGCAGTTGATTATTTTAAGTCCGGTTTTGGCATTAAATCTTCAACTTTTCATATTTTAATATCTCATCTCCATTGGGATCATATTCAGGGGTTTCCATTTTTTGCACCCGCATTTATACCAGGAAACAAAATTATTTTTCATGGTTATCATGATACAATTGAGCCGACATTTAGAAATCAGATGCAAGAGCCATGGTTTCCAGTTAATTTTGATGATTTAGCCGCAGACATAGAATTTAACATCATGAAACCATGTGAACCATTCAGTTTATGTGGATTCGATATTTCATCTATTGAGCAACAACATCCTGGAGTTTCATATGGTTATCGATTTTTGAAAAATGGGAAATCCGTTGTCTATTCAACAGATTCTGAACATAATAATGATGCCTATAAAGAGGATTATCCTTTCATTAATTTTTTTAAAGATGCCGACCTGTTAATTTTTGATGCACAATATTCTTTAGCAGATGCAACATTTACTAAGGTAAATTGGGGGCATTCCAGTAATGTCATGGGTGTTGAATTAGCAGCACGTTCTAAAGTTAAAACATTATGCATGTTTCATAATGAACCTACCTGTGATGATTTTGAGCTAGAAGAATTTCTTCTGAATACTAAGATGTACGGTGATATTTATCATAGTGAAGTTGAACCTGATATGAATGATAAACAATATCCAGAAAACATCATACTTGCTTATGATGGACTAATTGTTGAATTGTAAAATTAACTTTTGCCCAATTAGGATAAGTATATTTTAGCTAACTATATAAATTATTTGCCAAAATTTAATGAGAATTATAAATGAAAGATCAGCCGATATTGCTCGAAGCATAGATAAAAGTGTAATAAATGAACTTCCTTTAACAAAATACGAGGGAAACATTAAAATAATTCAAAATCAGGATGAGCTAGGCACTGCAATTACTAATATTTTAAATGAGGATATTTTAGGATTTGATATTGAGACCAAACCCACATTTAAGAAAGGATTATCGCATAACCCGTCAATCATGCAAATTGCCGGCAAAAATTCAGTTTACCTGTTTTATTTAAAAAATTTTGAATGCTACAATTTGATTGGAAAAATCTTATCTAATGCGAATATTGTTAAGACAGGTGTAGCGATTCATGAGGACATAAAAAAATTACAGGAATTAATAGATTTTGAACCGGCAGGTTTTGTAGAACTCAGTGACATAACTAAAGGAATCGGTATCATAAATACTGGATTACGAAGTCTGGCAGCAATTTTTTTAAACGTTAGAATTTCAAAAACCGTGCAAATTTCAAATTGGGATCGCCAGCCTTTATCTAACGCACAAGTTCATTATGCTGCCACTGACGCATGGGTAAGTCGCGAAATTTATGTTTCGCTGAAAAACCGTGAAATTGTCTAAATCAGCCAACTCGCGGATTTATAATTTATGTTAATTCAACAGTTTGCAACGATGTAGCATCATTTCTAGCAGTTTCTGCTAAAGCTGTGCTAAGATAACGTTCACTGCAACTTGCACCGATGACGACTATTTTTTTACCAGCCATTTCCGGTTTAGCTGCAACTTGTAAACCTGCCCATATTGCTGCACCTGTTGAAATTCCTGCGGGTATGCCATCTGATAACGTTACTTTTTGAGCAGTTTCAAATGCGTCTTCATTGGTTACAGAAATAGCGTCATCTACAATATCAATATTTAGATTCTTCGGTATAAAACCAGCTCCAATTCCTTGAATCTTATGGGGTCCTGGTTTCCCTCCTGAAATTACAGGGCTATTGGTAGGCTCCACAGCAAAAGTTTTCATTTCCCTCCTTGATTTAATTACTTCTGATACACCAGTAATAGTTCCCCCTGTTCCAACTCCAGCTACCAGTGCATCTATCTCACCATTTGTAGCTTCCCAAATTTCCTCTGCAGTTGTGCGACGGTGAATTTCCGGATTTGCAGGATTTTCAAACTGCTGTGGCATAAAGGCTTTATCACCATGTTCCTCCAACAACTCTACAGCTTTTTGAATTGCACCATTCATACCTTTTGCCCCAGGTGTTAATACAATTTCAGCACCCAAAAGTTTTAATAATACTCTGCGTTCAATTGACATTGTCTCAGGCATAGTTAGCAGACATTTATAGCCTTTTGCGGCACAGACAAATGCTAAAGCAATACCTGTATTTCCAGATGTCGGCTCAATGACCAAAGTATCTTTCTTCAACCTACCATCTATCTCAGCTGCCTCAATCATTGCCATGCCGATACGATCTTTAACACTATTGAGTGGATTAAAAAATTCACATTTTAAATAAAGTTCTCCATCAACATCCTCAGCTATTTTGTTAAGCTTGATTATTGGCGTATTTCCTACTGATTTTACTATATTATCTGCAAGTATTGATGGCATATTACTTTATTTTGTGGTTTATAATTTTAATAGATTTTATTCACACCTGAAAATTAACCGATATAATATCATTAAAAAGAGTCAACAGCTATATTTTTTTATTAAGTATTATTATGTAATTTATAAATTATTTTTTGCAACACACTTGAAAAAAAATTAAAATTTTTTCACTTTGAAGACAATTATAAGATTATTTAAATGATAGGTTAAAATAATAGATGATCAACACACGCACATCCGGGTTAATGAGTATGAATGCACTAATAGTAGTGCTCCTGCTGCCAACCTGGTTTCTTTTACATACATTTATCGCGGTTGAAGTCTTCGACAAGATAAAGTACAACCAAATTAACTATCCTATTTATCTAATTGGTATGGTGATTGCAGGAATTGTATCATCAAATGTAAAACGTAATTTCCCGCTGTATGGCAGTAAAAGATATCAATGGATCGAGGCAATACAGAGGACTAACACAGATATTGCAATTATGGCTTTGATTCTTTTTTCAATAATTTTTGCGACAAAAGATAAGGCTATCAGCCGAATATTTTTATCGGTTCATATGTCTTTGACGTGGTTGTTACTATTATTTTTTAATCGATTTTTACCGACATGGTTATCATCTGTTGTCTTCAGTGGTGAAAACACAGTTAATACCATACTACTAGGGAGTGCCGAAGTAGCAAAAAGACTAGAAATCTGGTATAAATTACAGGAATCAGTTGGAGTAAAAATAGTTGGATTAGTAAACTACGAAGGAAGCACTGACGTAAATCTATCCATTCCAATAATTGGTGATGTCAACAACCTCCAACAAATAATAAAAGAAAGATCAATTCATCAAATAATATTGCTGGAAACACGACATTCTAAATCATGGGTGACATTTATTCAGGACACATGCCAAAGAGAAGGTTGCCGTCTGTACATTTATAATCATTGGGAAGAATATTTTGAAAGACAATTAACTGCCGTTAATGAAGGTGAGCATACTTTTTTCACTCTACAGGATGAACCACTTCAAAATCCTGTCAAACGAGCATTAAAAAGATTACTCGATATAATTGTTTCTTTACCGATAGTATTAATAATATTAATCCCACTATGCCTACTGGTAAAATATTATCAAAACAAGCAGGCTCCAGGGCCCTTATTCTTTAGACAAATTCGTTCAGGCCAGCAAAAATCTCATTTTACAATATTGAAATTTCGAACAATGCATACCCAGGATATCAATAAAAATCAGACTAAACAGGCGAGTATAAATGACGAACGAATATATAAATTTGGTAGTTTCTTGAGGAAAACCAGCTTAGATGAATTTCCCCAATTTTTAAATGTCATTCGGGGAAATATGAGCGTTGTAGGCCCCAGACCGCACATGATTCAACATGATGAAGAATTTAGCAAACAGGTCGATATTTATCGTACAAGAACATTTGTAAAGCCTGGAATAACAGGCTTGGCTCAAGTAAATGGGTTCAGGGGTGAAATTACTGATGTTGAACTAATACAAGAGCGTATTCGGTATGACTTAGAATATATTAATAATTGGACAATTTGGTTCGATATTGGAATTATTATTAAAACTTTTTGGCAAGTATTTTTCCCACAAGGGAATGCTTACTAGAAATCTGACAGCGGCTGGCTCAGACCAATTTATTCAGAGACTAAGGGCTTTGCACAAAATCTATTATGTCAATCTTTGCACTGGTCGATTTTACCAGCGACTTCCACCGACACCATAAATCCCAGTACGGATGCGGGAAGATCGGCGGGACGGTCGGTTTGGCGGCGGCTGAGTAATGGCTTCGTTATTACGTTAGTTATAATATCCGCAGCATGACCCTTTTGGCTAGCGACCTATTAACGACAATTAAAAATCCCTACCAGTGTTTTGTCAAAAAGCCTGGAGCTTTTTGGCGGAAGGCAATCAGAGTTAAGGGATGATATCTCATCAACAATACCGAAAAATTATGAAGCATTATAATATAACTGGAAAAATCAGCACTTGTGCTCAAAAAGCAGGTGTTGATATTAAAACAGCTCGAAAGTATATTCGAGGAGCAAAGTCCCCAAGTGAGCTTAAACAGCCGCGTGATTGGGTAACCCGTGCCAATCCATTTGATGGTGTTTGGCTCAAGGTGCAAA
>JAJFLR010000006.1 GCA_021772565.1 Opitutales bacterium
GGGGTTAAATCGAAAAATAAATCTCACTACGAGAAAAGCTTATGGGTTTAAAACATTTGATGCGCTTCAAATCGCCTTGTTTCACACAATGGGCGGCCTGCCTGTTCCTGATTCAACCCACGAATTTTTCTGAAGAGGCAAAGATTTAAATTCAGATCACGCCAAACTCATCCCCATCTGCAAAAAAACTTCTTCCTCAAACGGCGTTCCCAAACGTTTCGCATTATTCCGCTGTCGTTGCGCTTCATCTGGATTGCATCGAAAACTATATCGTTTCATGCCTGAATTTTGAGCAGTTTGGGTAAGGGCTTCTGTCATAACTAAATGAGACCAACCTGATCGATAATTTGCATCGATTACATGAGCGTCGATAACCAATGCATCAGATTTTGTTTGCCATGATAAAAATGTGCCAATTAATTTTTCTTTAAAAACTAACTGCGGACTTAGCTCTGGTGCATAACCATTGGTCGATGAATGAAAATTATTTTCCATATCGTCAGGTTCAATCAAGCCAATATTTAATACCATTTTTCGGATAGTCGGAATCCAACGTGGTTCAAGCCAACCAATTTTTATTTCTGCTGGAATTCTGCCCGCCTGCATTTGTCTTTCGAGCGCCTTTTGGTATCTGTCAGCCGCAGTGTCTACATCGAGTGTAATAAATTCTTGTCGGCTGATTTCAGAAAACCCTCGATGCATTAAAAAATTTTCTTCCGGACTGTCTTTTCTGATGTTTGAAAAGGCGACTTTATTGAACTGCCAGTTCGATGATTGCTTAAGCAGTGCATCGAGCAACTTGCCACGTATTATAAAATCGTTATCTTCGATAGACAAATGCCACTGCAGTCTGCCCTTTTGCTGATCTGCTTGCCATTTTGGTGGGCTGTAAACTGTTAGTGCACCGACTATACTGTCAGTGTCAGGAATGACTGCAATTTGACAGGCAATCGGTTCACTCGATGAAGAAAACGCCGGATTATTTTTTCTGAGACGAATCTTCTCTAATTCTGTTGGTGGGCGAATTTTCAATGGAAAATACAAATATGAATTACAAATTACAAATTACGAATTGTTATTCTCACTTCGTTTTGTATTAATTTGTAATTCGTAATTGGTAATTTGTAATTCATTCTTTAGGTTTAGTCATCTCAATCGGATTGAGTGCTTTGTCTAACGTCTCTTCATCGAGTAATTTTTTTTCTAAAATAACTTCGCGCAATGTTTTATTTTCGGCAAAGGCAGTTTTGGCAACTTCGGCTGCTTTGTCGTAGCCAATAAATGGATTGAGAGCAGTGACCAGCATCAATGATTTATCGACCAGCTCTTTGCACCGTTCTTCGTTTGCTTGAATATCCTTTACACAGCGATCGGCGAAGACTCTGGCTCCGTTACTCATGCAGGTGATTGATTCGTGAAGTGCGTGTGTGATTAATGGAATTGTTACATTGAGCTCAAAATGTCCGTCACGCCCAGCCATCGAAACAGAATTCGAAAGTCCCATAACGTAGATACTGACTTGTGACAGCATTTCGCTCATAACCGGATTTACTTTTCCCGGCATGATCGATGATCCCGGTTGTGTTGCCGGTAAATATATTTCAGAAATTCCAGAACGCGGACCGGAGCCGAGTAATCTAATGTCGTTAGCAACTTTTGCAAGACTGGCTGCAATCGTTGAAAAATATCCTGCGACTTCGACAGCATCATCGCGGCCTGCTTGTGCCTCAAAATGATTGTCTGCTTCTCTGAATTGAATACCGGTTTTATCCGATAAAATTTGACAAACTTTTTTCGGAAATTCCGGATGACAATTAATTCCCGTCCCAACAGCAGTTCCTCCGATAGCTAATTCTGTCAGCGCATCTATCGATTTTTTTGCTCTGGTAACAGATTTTCTAATCTGTGCAGCATAGCCGGAAAATTCTTGTCCAAGTGTCAAAGGCGTTGCATCCATTAAATGAGTTCGTCCAATTTTTACAATGTCGTTAAATTCGCTACTCTTTGCTTCCAGATTTTCTGCAAGGTGTTCCAAAGCCGGTACAAGATTTTCCTTGATCGATATTGCTAAACTGACATGCAGGGTAGTCGGGATAATATCATTGGAAGATTGGCCTAAATTAACATCGTCATTTGGGTGAATCGGGTCTTTCGATCCAACTGCTTTTCCAGCAATTTGACTGGCGCGATTAGAAATTACCTCATTGGCATTCATATTTGAAGAAGTACCAGAGCCGGTTTGAAAAACGTCGACCGGGAAATGATTATTTAATTTACCCTCAAAAATCTCGTCAGCAGCTTGACGAATAAGGTCAGCTTTTTCTTTTGATATTATGTTCAGTTCTTCGTTAGCCGAGACACATGCAGATTTTACCAGACCCAGGCCTTTGATAAAGCCAATTGGCATTGATTGCCCGCTAATCGGGAAATTTAATACCGCACGTTGAGTGGATGCCCCGTATAAGGCATCATCTGGGACTTTCATATTGCCCATTGAATCAGATTCAGTTCTCATATTTTTTAAGAATTAATTTTTTATTTGTAATAGATCAGCGTGACTAAAATTAGTTTAGATTCAAATATAATTGTTAGGATTCGGATATTAAGACTACGGAGTAAGAGGTTCTCCGTCAAGCGAAGACTCTACAAAAAGAACTATTAAATAGATAAAAGGCCAAGTGTTTACGTTTAATAATAAATGTAAATTTTATTTAAGATAGTTACAGATATCTTTGACTTGCCACCATGTTGGAATTTCGTGTAATTTCCTATGTATAGGTATAATATAGCTGATTAATTTCGAGATATATGGCCGCATCAGGATCAATTTTTGATTACAGTATGATCATTCAGTTTATTACTTCTGATCTTTAAGATATACAAAAATATTTATGGAAATCGCTATATAATATGAAGCAATCAATAACTACTAACTACCACCTAAAAAACTATAGAACTGGAAGATGCCAACTGATTTTTGATTTATCAGCATATTTAGAAAATAGTTGAAGAGGTTCATCCATCGGTTCAAGTGACACACGATAAGTTCCAAAATGACATGGGATAACTTCTGATACATTTAAATCAACTGCAGCATTAATTGATTCACTGGGATTTAAATGTTTGTCCTGCAAAAACCACTGAGGAGAATAACCACCAATCGGTAAGATCGCGATGTTTGGATTAAATTTTTTTTCTATTAATTTGAAATGCTCTCCGTAAGCAGTATCACCTGCATAATAGATTTTGAATTTATTATTGGATATGATATAGCCAAGAGCTATGAATCCTTTTTTTTGCCAGGGATATCGCCAGCCACCATGTTCTGCTACAACAGCAGTAACGGTTATATTCTTTAAGTTATAATGTTCACTCTCACTTATATTTTCTAAATGTTGTTTTTTCAAAATTTTTTTCGGTAAAAATTTTTCACTTTTTTTTGGTAGCAACAAAGTTGTCTGATTAAGTGAGTGAAGCGTCGGAATATCCATATGATCCATGTGGGCATGACTCAATATTACTACGTCTACTTGATTATTAAAAAATGAGGAATCTGGTATTGGGATCAATCTGGGCGTTATGCTAACTCTTTTTGAAAATACCGGGTCTATCAGAATTTTTTGATTGGTCCATTTTATGATAAAACTGGAATGACCGAGCCAAACGATAATTGGTTTTATTGAGCAATCGGAATCCCAGTCTATTTTTTTAATATGATTTCCATATTTTTTTTTAATATCTAACAAGTATTTATTATTAATCCCCATGGTTGAAAAGTTAAATAAATTTATCGTGGGGTGAAGATTGATATTAGGACTTTTAATGATTAATCATACGTTGATGGGTATGGATATAATGAAAAATAGGCCTTTATTTTTTTCGCGGTTTTTTACTTCAATGCTCCCATTGTGTTTAAGAATGATACTCTTGCAAATTGCTAATCCCAATCCGCTCCCACTATTCGGTTTAGTAAGGTCAAATTCAGGTATTCGGGAAAATCTATTAAAAATATAAGGCAATTCATTTTCAGGAATACCGGATCCTTCATCTGCAAAAATAATTTCCCAATAGTTATTTGATTTTTGAGATGTTAATGTAATTATTGATTTTTCCGATGAATATTTTATCGAGTTAGTAAGAAGATTTAATAACACATGTCTCATCCAGATTGTATCTATATTAATAACTAATGAATCGTTATTGTTAACATTGAATGTTAATTTTTTTTCTTCACACAAAATTTCAGCATCTTCAGTAAAGTCATAAATATAATCTTGGGCATTGATTAATTTTAGGTTTAATTTCAATGTGCCTGAGTCCGCTTTTGCGAGTAAGAGCAAATCTTCAATTATTTTATTTAATCGTTCTATTTCTTCAAGTTGGTCGGTTATTGATTTGTTTAATTCATTTTTAGGTAAATCCGGATTATTTCTAATTTTTTCTGCCTGCAATCGGATCAAAGATAACGGTGTTCGCAATTCGTGTGAGGCATCTGAAGTAAAACGTTGAACTTGAATAAACGATTCTTCCAAACGCATGATCATATCATTTAATAATAAAGCAAGTTTTGCTATTTCATCTTGAGATTTAGGAACTTCTATTCTCTCGCTTAAATTACTCGCACTAATTTGTTGGGCAGCGTTTTGAATTTTAATTATCGGATTCAGTGCAAGACGACTCATGAAATACCCGGATACTATGCTGATAATAAATGTTAACAGAGTTGTTATTATGCCTGTTTTAGTGTACTCCTTAAAGAGTTCGGTAACTGGTTGTAGTGATGATGCAATATGAATATCCAGACCATTAAGTTTGAATTCGGCTACTCGCAGTTTCCCAAAGTCTTTCATTTCTACAGTTGTGTATGGGATACCATGTATCTCCTGCGGTAGTTGATGGTTTCCCAAATTTGAACTGGTGAAGAAAACATCATTATCACTTCTACCTATCTGGAACATAAATAGTGCAGCATCTATTTCAGTATGGTCTTCGATTGCTTTAATTACAGTTTCTTCCAAATTCACATCATCTGTAATAATGATACGTGCTTTTATTTCTTCAAATTCAGCTTTGCTAATAAGATCAATTCCTTGAATTACTTGACGTTCAAGAAAAATTCTACCAAATACCAGAATTAAGATTACGGTTAGAGTAACGATACTTGAGTAACCGATGGTAAGTTTTGAAGATATACTTTTCATGTCATTTGATAACCAACTCCTCTGACCGTTGCAAACAGAGTTTGTGAGGATTCACTTTTAAATTTGTTGCGTAGTTTTCGAACATAAACATCAATCAGATTTGTTTCCATATCATAATGTGCTTCCCAAATATGTTCAGCAATTTGCGTTCGAGTTAAAACACGACCAGGATTTTGCATAAAATATTCCAGCAGTGCAAATTCTCTATTTGTTAATTCGATCAATTTTTCATTTTGTTTTACAGTATGTGAGAGTAAATCCATTGTAATATTACCATGGGTAAGTATTGTTGATTTTTTTCCTTCATTCCTTCTGAACAAAGAGCGAACTCGAGCGAGTAGTTCATCAAAACTAAATGGTTTTGGCAAATAATCATCAGCGCCAATGTTGAGTCCTGTGATACGGTCTTTAACAGAATCTCGTGCGCTTAGAATAATTACAGGTTCATTAAATCCATTATTGCGCCATTCCATCAGTAGTGCTAATCCGTCTCCATCGGGTAAACTGAGATCGAGAATTATTGCATCGTAGTTAGTTTCACAAAGTTCGTCTTTAGCATCTGCACAACTTCTTACAAGTTTGCTACTATAAGAAACTTCGTTTAGACCCTTTTCTATGAATCTTCCAACCTTAATATCATCTTCGACTATGAGAACTTTCATTAATTTAATTTTAAAATATTGTATGATTGATACTCAATTTGAGGGATAAGAAATGTTGCATCAATGCTTAAATTACAATCCATGCGATTTCGCAAAAGGTCGCAACAGTCTCATCAGGTGCTTCAAGACTTGCTGCAAACTATTTTCAGTTATCTCCGTGACACAGTGCCTCAGTGAGAACCTTTCTCTTTTGTCGATCTGTAAGGGATATTGGCGAATGACTTGTTAACAGTATCGTGCAAATGGGACTAACGAGAGAATACCTGAAGAAACGATGAGTACCTTCTTTTCGAGAGATGTAGGTGGTTTTTAATACGGAAACATAGCGAATGCCTAACCGTTAATTATTTAAGGGAACCGCCACTTGCGGAGCCGTATGAGTTGTGGTGTGGGAGATGGGGGTTAAAGCCCCTTGGCTACCCGATTCGAAAATTGTTCTATAATCTCAATAATCTTTCATATTCATCATGTGCTCCTACCCAAACCCATGTATAACTGTGTTCTTCTTTTAGAGCCAAGCATCTATATTCTGAACTAACTCTGGCTGACCAAAATTTCCCTACTTTTTTGAAATGTAGAGATGGGTGTTGTGGATACCGCTTCAATAACTCAAAGTTTTCGGTGGCTAATTTCTGAATAGGTATTGGTAATGAATGGTATAATCTCCAAAATCTTTTAGTCGTTTTATGCATCTACAAAGGCTTCAAACAACCTGCTTTCATTTCATTTCGCGCTTCTTCTATAAGAAAATCAAGCTTGCCTGATTGAGAGTCTTTTTCAATTTGTTCATCCCAAAGCTTCCAGTCAGAATCTGAAAACCATTTTCTTAATTCAATATATTGAGGTTCTGGAAGTCCTGTAATTGCAACTTTAATGTCTTCAATGCTATTCATATTTAAATAAACATAAGTATGTTGAGTTGGTTTTCAATAAATTTTTTCTTAGTCGAACGATTAGCCAAGAAGCTGGCATCGTGAATATTCAGATTTGTCAGGCCAAATTCAGAGATGAGTCGCTCATATTCTGCAATATTTGCTCAACTAACAACTAACATAAGAGAATTTTGTGTCCAACTTTCTTGATGCACTTCATTTTAGCAACCTACGGAATAGGTGCTGTTATTTCTTTTCGTAGCCTTAATGAAAATTGGAATTACAATTTTACTCACTTTGGAACAATATTTAAATTTTCTTCTTTCTTTCTCTTTTATTGCATCTCTCCAACTATTATTTGCTCATGTATATTCCATTCTTTGTTTACTTGGTATTCATTAAGACCAATTAAAGATTAAAATTCTTTTAATGTTTATATTTTGCGTTTGACCCCTTTTTGTCTCTCCATATTTGTCATAAAATTTTTAATACCGTTCAATAACATTTTAATTGTGATTCATAGAATTCACTTATTGACGGCTCTTTATGTTCTTCGCACGCTTCTCCAACTTTTTGGCTTTTTTGTCTTGTTTCGTGGCACGATACAAAGCAGCTAAGTTTTCTAGACTGGTGGCTACATCGAGATGGTCTGGGCCGAGGGCTTTTTTCCTGATGGCAAGTGAGCGCTTGTAGTGCGGTTCGGCCTTGTCGTAGTTGCCTTGGATACTATAAATCTTTGCCAGTTTGTCCAGAATTCTGGCCAAATTGAGATGGTCTGGACCTAACGCTATTTCCTTCATTTTGAGCAATTTCATTAAGAGAGGCTCAGCCTTGGCGTATTCTCCATGGGTAACGTAGAAACCCGCAAGATTGTCCAGAGTTTTGACTAGTTCTTTTATAGTGATGACAAAATTGGGATTATTCTTCTGTTCAAGTGCTATTTCCGAGGTTGCAATCGAGCGTTTGTAGAACGACTCGGCATTGGCGTAGTCGCCTTGTTTGTCGTAGAGCAATGCCAAGTTGTTCAGACTAGTGGACAAAGAGGAATAGTTGACTTCAGGTGCTTTTTCCTTGATGGCCAGCGAGCGCTTGTAGAGTGGCTCGGCCTTGGCGTAGTCGCCTTGCTTCCTGTAAAGTTCTGCCAGATTGTTCAGAGTCACGGCTACATTGGGGTGGTCGGGGCCAAGATTTTTTTCAATGATGGCCAACGAGCGCTTGAAGAATCGCTCAGCCTTAACGGCGTTGCCTAAAGTGTAGTAAAATGTTGCCAGATTGTTCAGACTGGTGCCCACATCGGGATGGTCGGGGGCTACATTAGCATTGGCTACCTCTAATGCTTTTTGAGCAACGACAATAGCTTGCTCGTAGTTACCCTTATGGTAAAGCTCTACGGATTCTATAGTGAGGGTTTTCCACTCAATTCCGGCACCCTTCGCAAGAACATGGGTTGATCCAGCAAGGGAGATGGCGATGGCTGCCGTTATGATTCTGATTTTATTCATTATATTCCTTGTTTGATTAACGATTTATTTGATTTAGCAAATAATTCATAATTGTTCTCGGTTTATGCCAATATATATTTCTATTTTATACCTAATTTGAGTTCACTCAATTACATCTTTTATTGTAAGTCATAGAATTTACTTATTGATGCCTTCTTAAGTTCTTCGCACGCTTCTTTAACTTCTTAGCTTTTTTATGTTGTTTCATGGCATGATACATAGTAGCCATGTTTTTTAGACAGTGTGCTAAATCGGGATGGTCGGGGCCAAGGGCTTTTTCCCGGATGGCCAGAGAGCGCTTGTAGAGTGGTTCAGCTAAGAAATATTCGCCTTGATCCATATAGTGTAATGCCAAGTTGTTCAGGCTGATCGCCACATAGATATTGTCGGGGCCAAGCACTTTTTCAAAAATGGCCAGTGCTCGCTTGTGGAATGGGTAGGCCTTGGCGTAGTCGCCTCGGGTATGGTAGATTACTCCTAGATTGCATAGACTGTTGGCCATGGCCACATTGAGATGATCCGGGGCAAGCGCTTTTTCCCATATGATTAACGCTTGCTTGTAAATTTTTTCGGCCTTGAATAAGTAGCCTTGAGTGTCGTAAAGCTCTGCCAGACTATACAGGCAGGTGGCTACCTCCGGATGGTCGTGGCCATATAGCTTTTTTCGAATGGCCAGTGCTCGCTTGAAGAGTGGCTCAGCATTGACATAGTCGCCATGAGCCTTATAAAACGCTGCCAGATTGTGCAGACTGGTGCCCACATCGGGATGATCGGAGTCTAAATTAGCATTGGCTACCTCTAATGCTTTTTTAGCAACGACAATAGCTTGCCCGTAGTCACGCTGCTGATAGAGCTCTATGGCTTTTTTATTAAGGGTTTCCCATTCAATACCAGCACCTTTTGCAAGAACATGCGTTGAACCAGCAAGGGAGATGGCGATGGCTGCCGTTATGATTCTGATTTTATCCATTACTCATTTTCCTTGTTTGATTAACGTATGTTGAATTAGTAAAAACTCTTTAATCGTTCTAGGTTTATGTCAATATAAATTTCCATTTTAGTAACTCAATTTTAGCCCAAGTTCGACACTTAAAAAAACAATATGTAGTAACCATGCGGGTTGCCGATCAACATTAACGATTTTTCTGCACTACATTTTCGATTATTTTTGGGCGAGTCGGGATTTTTAGATTCATTTTATGCAGCAAATCAGCAGTTAATTTATCTGGCTTACCAACTAATCGCAGGCGGGCTTCTTTCCCTTTTTTAATTGGTAATACTATGTCCATACTCCGCAGTTTTTCTAACTCCAGCAATACTTGTCGGGCACAGTTCCCCAAGCCTTTTGACTGTAGCCACATCTCCAGCATCCGCCACATTACCAATGCTAAAAAGCAGATGAATATATGCGCCTGTACTCGATCTTTTTTATGGTGATACACTGGGCGTAACCCCAGGTCACTTTTTGTGCAGCGGAAAGCATCCTCTACTTGAGTCAATTGTATATACCATCGCCAGAGTCTCTTTGGATCTTTTTCACGGTAATTGTTTCGCAGGAGGTAAGCTCCTTGTCCGGCATATGCCCAATCGAGTTTACTTTCATTTTCACTTATTGATAATGAGCAGGCGTTTTTTTCTTTATCGACATTTACTTTTACTGTGAACACTTTTTCGGACAGGGTGTTTCGTCCTAGCCAGCGACCGATTCGGCGTTCTATGATTTCTCGTTTTTGGGCTTTTTTGCGCAGACTCTGGTCTATTTCGTCCAACTTCTTAGGGTGCAGGACAATTTTTTGTCAAAATCATGCACACGCTAAATTCGCTGAAGAAAGTAAGCCATTTCTATTGTCCCAATAAGAATCGAATCGCTTACTATAAAGTGCTGCACGTATTCCTAATACGTTTTCGGCCCCTTCTTTTGACCAAAACATTCCTGATTTTTTTGTCCTCGCACCTACTACATTTTTGCAGCCTGCTTCTACTACTCCAGAGCCTATAAATAACTTTTTCTTCCTGAGGCATTATGGTTGTGTGAAATTGAAAAATAATGAGTTTGTCTCCATAAATCGTGGATTAACTAGCAGGTGCCAGACAGTGCGCACATGTTTAATATTAACTATAAACAAAGGAGATAAACTCATGAAAAGGAAACATATATATATCGGACTCGATGTCCATAAAAATAATAACGAAGTTGCATTAGCCTATGGGGGACGCAAGGGTGATGTTCTGCTATACGGTAGCATTGCCAATACACTGCACGCCATTGACAGGCTTATTGCCAAACTCAGAAAAAATCACACAAATACTGTTTTTCACTTCGTTTACGAAGCCGGGCCGTGTGGATTTGTTATCCATCGTTACTTGATAAACAAAAAGGATGATATTAGTTCTATCGTCGTTGCCCCTTCTCGCATTCCTAAAAAGTCAGGAGATAAAGTTAAAACTGACAAACGCGATGCGATCATGCTGGCAAAATTACATCGCGCCGGAGAACTTGAGCCGATCAATATTCCAGATTCTATCGATGAAGCGATCCGCGACATCTGCCGTGCCCGCACCGACTCCAGACAAAATCTTCAAGCTGCCAGATTTCGTCTCAAAGCTTTTCTCCTGCGTAACGGCTATAACTATCCTCTGAAAACCTCATGGACTCCCAAACACATGAACTACCTCAGAGACCTTACGCTGGAAGCCCCGGCACACAAAGT
>JAJFLR010000051.1 GCA_021772565.1 Opitutales bacterium
CAACTTTGAGATGTTGGCAAGCGTACGTTTTTTGACCTTACCCAATTGGCGATAGGACTCACGGATAAGAATACACGGAGGCGAATTACGATTTTTGACAGATTCGATATACATGGACACTACAAAAGCACACAAAAAGCGAACTGTCAACAAAAAGATTGAAAAAGTAACAATATTTACATGGCTACACTTTAGTGCTAAAAAGCACCCAAATTCCAGTGTTTATGCGGGCTAACGACGAATTAGGTACCAAACTTCAGGTTAGGTGTTCAAATTGAGACAACCATGGGTGCCAATGCTTCATTTGCCGCCGTTCCTGAACCATCCGAATATGCCGTTGCTCTCGGATTAGGCGCTCTCGGTCTGGCATACTATCGCCGACGTCTCGGCAATAGTACCCGGTCGAAAAATTAGATGAAAGAATATTTTTAAATAGAATTAAAAACCCCGGTTTGGAAAAAACTGGGGTTTTTTTGTTAAATTGCTATAACTATCGAATGTGCTAATAGCATCTGCCAAAAGAAATTTTCGAAAAGAAATTTCAATTAAAGGATTGATAGGAGGATTGATAAGGGACAGGTTGATGAAATTTGACAACAATCAAGGATTTTATATTTATTGAGCGAAGTTTAAGAATTTGTTGAAATTAATAGGAATAATTTAATATGAGAACTGCCCGATTTAAAATAAATGAGCGTGCTGCTTATTATCATTGTGTGACACGAACGGTGAATCGGGAAATGTTATTGGATGACCGCTCCAAAGATGAGCTTCAAAGACAGATTTGGCAAATGGCTGAGTTTTGTGGGGTTGAAATTATAACCTATTGTATCATGACTAATCATTTTCATGTCCTGATGAAAGTGCCAAAACAAAAACATTTAAGTAACCGTGAATTAATCAGGCGTTTCAGTCTGCTTTATCCAAATCCGGCAAAATATCAGCAGGTAGCCATGCTAGCGTTGGAAGCGAATTTAAAACTGGGAGGAAAGATTGCTCTAAAAGAACGTAAAAAACTGGAAGCACGTATGGGTGACGTATCAGTTTTTATGAAAGAACTTAAACAACGGTACAGTAACTGGTATAATCGAAATCATAAACGTTTGGGAACACTTTGGGCAGAACGTTTCAAAAGCGTCGTGGTTGAAGGAAAAGAGCAAGCATTGAGCATTTGTGCTGCGTATATTGATCTAAATTCTGTGCGGGCGAAATTAGTAACCAATCCGAAAGATTACCAGTGGTGTGGCTATGCAGAAGCAGCTGCAGGCAGTGAAAGAGCACGAAAAGGGCTGGCGTTAGCCTATAAAGCACCAAGACGTAAAAAAGTTAAAGTTGACTGGAAAACAATATCGAGCCAATATAGAAAACTCATCTACTGTAAAAGCTCAACATCATCTAAAGCTAATCGTGGATCTAAAGAAGTTATATCTGAGCAGCAGTGGAAAGAAATATTATCAAAAGAAGAGCTATTGCCCCTAACGACTGTATTGCGCTACCGAGTAAGGTATTTTACAGATGGAGCGGTTATTGGCTCTAAAAAATTTATAGAAAACTACAATGAAGAACACCAATTGAATTCTGATCGTAAACGTAGAATGGAACCACGACCGATGAAAGGTTGCGATTGGGGAGGGCTCTGTGTCAACCGCGGTCTCAGGCAATCAGTGTTTGGGTAGAACCTGATCCGAATTCTTAGATATTCAAAATAAATCAGATATCAATATATTTTATATTGATTGTCATAAACCAATTCTTGAAAAATATTCTATCGGAAAATTTATTGTGGTAAACAATTATCAATGGAATGATATGACTCTATTTTATTTCGATCATAGAGCGGCGCTGAAACGCTGCACTCCAAAGAGGCTGACGCCTCAAAGACTGTTACATGAAGCCTAGCTCCTCTGGAGTGCGGGGCTACCAGCTTTTTATTTATCATGATTCCAGATACTATATGTCCCATTTATTTATTACTAATCGTTGTCACATTTTAACCATGCCCAAAAGTGAGCACTTTAATTTTCTTGGCTCCAGATTTTCTTAAGGTTTTGCTACACTCATTTAAAGTAGACCCTGTTGTGAATACATCATCGACTATCACATACTCTTTTGTTGGGTCTATTAGTGTATTATTTTTTATGCCAAATGCTTTCCTGACATTCTTGATTCTTTTTTTTCGACTTAAATTTGTTTGAGAAGGTGTATCAACAATTCTTGTTAGTAGAGATTCAATTTTTGCTGATTTAACTGAATCTGCAAAACATTCTGCAATAATCTGACTCTGGTTAAATGATCGCTCTCTTAATTTTCTGGAGTGTAGTGGTACCGGTACTAATATTGTATTTAATATATAACTCTCAACCCAAGTGTGATTTCTTATTAAACTTTTGATATCGGAAATTAGATATAGCCCTGCGTTATATTTTAGGTCATGAATAATTTTTTCACCACACTCTTTAAGAAGGTAGAGTGTTCTGCCTGAATTAAATAATGGATTTAGTTCAATACAATTAGGGCAAGCATGATTATTTTCAACTAAACCATAGTAGGGTGTCCCACATCTATTACAAAACGGTTCACGAACTTTAAATATTTGATATTTACAGTCATTGCAAATATAGTTAAATTCACTCTCTTCGATAGCGTTAGAACAGTTAATACAATTGCGCGGATAAATTAAATCTAGTACTACAGATTTAATTTTACTAGATATTTGGCGCATTTATTTTTAAATATTGAGAGTAGAAATTAATATCAACGCAGTAGGGCTAACAGATCATTTATATTGTCATCATGTGTTATCACAACAATTCTATCACCGCCTAGAATTTTGTCATCTGCCTTAGGGACAATGGCGTTAAACTTATGGAGTAGTGCAACTGCCATACTATTTCTGGGCCATTCGATTTCCATAATTGTTTTTCCGACGCTTGGACTATCATTAGTCACATGAATCTCTAAAATCTTGCCGGCTTTACCTGGTAAAGTCGCTAGCTCAGTATAAGTTTCAGAGTCAATATAGCGCATAATTTCACTAACTGTAGCCACTCGAGGTGATACTGTTAATTCAAAGCCCAAGGCTGATTTCAATCGATCTATCACTGATTCGTAGTCAGTTTTGTTTATTACAATTTGCACATGTTTTACACCTAGTTTCGATGCTTGAAGCCCGGTCATAATATTGATTTCATCTTTCTTGGTGCAACCAATAAAATAGTCAGCTTTATCAATTTGTTCTTCCTCAAGTAATCTGAGTGATGTTGCGTCTCCGTTTATAACAGTAATATGGGGAAATTTTTGTGCGAGCTGATGACACATTTTAGTATCACTTTCTATGATCCTGATTTTAAATCGTGGATTTGTTAGAAGTCTAACTAACGCTATTGCTGTTTCACTTCCACCCAACAATACTACTCTTACAATATCAACAGCACATTCCGGATCTAACTTTGATTTTAACAGATAAAGAGCATCAGGATGACCAAATAAAGTTACTAAATCATTTTCTTCTATTGTTGAATCGCTGTTTGCAACCTCAATATGTTCATCTCGCTGAATGTAGCCAATTCTAACATTTGGATTTTTCCGAATATCTCTTAAATGCTTACCGATTAATTTTGAGTTTCCCTTGACGACTGTTTGTTGGACTTCGATATTACCTCTAGCAAAATTTTCTACTGCAACTCTTCCCGGATTTCTAATAGATTTTGCTAACGCGACAGCACATAACCCTTCAGGATTGAGTAAATAATCGATACCAAAGTGGTGTTGATAGTTAACATATGAATTGTCCGAATAAGTTTGGTCGTGAATTCGTGTGATTGTAGTTTTTGATCCAAGAACTTTAGCTAACGAAGATGAAATTAGATTTGTTTTATCATCACTGGTCATAGCCAGAAAAAAATCGCTCTGATCCGCTTCGGCTTTGATGAGTGTTTCGGCTGAACTACCATTGCCAACGACAACTTTTACATTATATTCCTCATCAATTTTTTGAGCAACAATTGTATCCATTTCAATAACTGTGACATCATGATTATGATGACTCAGTATTGAACATAGATAAGCTCCAACTTCACCTGTGCCAACTATGACAATTTTCATATTAAAATATTAAACTATTTAATCAAGCAATCGCCAGTCATTTCCTTAGGCTGCTCAAGTCCCAATAATTTCAATATTGTTGGTGCGATATCTGCTAATCTGCCAGTCTCTTTTAAGCTAATTCCTTGTAAATCCTTACCAACTACAACAACTTCAACTGGATTGAGTGTATGGGATGTATGGGGGCCATCAATCTCTGGTGCCCACATTTGATCGGCGTTTCCGTGATCCGCAATTATTACAGCTGCACCTTCGACATCATTTGTTGCTTCTACTAATTGCCCTACACAGTTGTCGACTATTTCACACGCCTTAATTGTAGCTTCAAGCGATCCAGTGTGGCCAACCATATCGGGATTAGCAAAATTTACTACAATAAGTCCATACTTACCTGACTTTATAGCTTTGACTGTGGATTGGCATATTTCCGGTGCAGACATCTCTGGTTTTAAATCATAAGTTGCGACATCTCTAGGACTCGGAATTAGTTTACGATCTTCACCGGCAAACGGTTCTTCGCGGTAGTCATTAAAAAAAAATGTGATATGGGGATACTTTTCGGTTTCTGCACATCTGAATTGTGAGATACCTTGATCACTCACAATTTTACCAAGAATATTTATCATTGGGGCTGGTTTGTAAAAAAGAACGTTTGGACAGAGGCCCTTTTTATATTCTGTCATTGTAACATAGTGAACATCCAATTTTTTCTCTCGATCAAATCCGTTGAATTTTTCATCTATAAATGCACTGGTCAATTCTCTGGGTCGATCACCCCGAAAATTAAAAAAAATAATAGTGTCTCCATCTTCGACTAAAGCTAATGGATTGCCTGCACTATCAATTATATTTGTCGGCTGAACAAATTCATCACCAGTCTGATTTTTGCTTATTGGATTATCATAATAGTATTGAACTGCATCTACTGCTGATTTTGCTGTGTTTAGTATTTCTTTACCGGTTAGGCAGTCGTAAGCTTTTTGAATACGATCCCAACGTAAATCACGATCCATGCTCCAAAATCTACCGCAAACTGTTGCAATTTTGCCCACGCCAATTTCATTACATTTTGCTTCTACTTCTTTAATGAAATTTATACCACTTCGAGGCGAACAATCTCTGCCATCAGTAAATGCATGGATAAAAACTTTTTTGATATCAGAGTCTTTAGCTATGTTCAGAAGACTGAAAAGATGCCTTAACACTGAATGAACTCCGGCATCTGAAAGTAGTCCGAATAAGTGAAGTTTACCATCAGTTTTTTTTAAATTCGAAACGACATTAATAAAAGTTTCAGTATTTTTTACACTATTGGTTGTAAACCCTTTATCGATTCGAACGAGTTCCTGATCAACGATTCGACCCGCTCCAATATTTTGATGGCCGACTTCACTATTGCCAATAACACCATCTGGAAGACCCACATCCAAGCCACACGCTTTAATTTCAGTACGTGGATACTTGGACTTAATGGTATCAGCAATCGGAGTATGGGCTAATTTGACTGCATTAAATGAATCGTGATTTGGGTTATGATTTTCCCCCCAACCATCTCTAATAATTAAAACAACCGGTTTGTAATTCATATGATCGATCAATAAAATTAGTTGAAGACTGTCAAACCAAGAACGGGAAAATGAATACAGAATTCAGAATGATAGTGATTTATAATAAAGGTAAAGGTTATTGATGAAAGCGTAAATGCCTTAGTCCAAATACTGTCATCTTAAGTAATATCCAGCCATGTTTGAAACGTGAGATATTTGTGTCTCCGTATGTTCTGTCTTTATATCTAACTGGTATATCTCTAATTTTTAAATCAAGTAAGGAAGATCCAAATAATAAATTAAAGTCACCAAACGGATCAAAATCACCAAATAATTTTATGCGTATTAATAACTGGTCATAATTTTTTCTGGAGATCATTTTTGTGCCACACAAACTGTCCTTAATTGGCTGTTTGATTACCGCAGATAAACTGAGTGCAAAAAATTTATTTCCCATAAAATTTAAAAAACGCATAGCGTTGTCTTCCATTGGGTAGACTAATCTACTACCATTGGCAAATTCAGTATGTCCATTTGCCACTGCGTCAAAAAATTTAGGCAAATCTTCAGGCGGTGCGGTTAGATCACCATCTTGTATTACTAAAACATCTCCAACCGCTTTTGAAAATCCACAAAATACTGCGTCCCATTTTCCTTTCCCCGGTTGCTGACAATAGGAAACTTTGTGTGGACCTTTATACGCTTTGACTTCATTTTGAATTGTGTCCCAGGTATTGTCATTACTATTGCCTTCGACAAAAATTATTTCTGTCTGTTTACCCAAAGTTGGTATACGATCGAGTGCAGCTTTAATATTTCCTGCTTCATTTCTTGCGGGAACTATCACTGAACAACTCACATCACTATTGAAAACTGGTTTTATTTTTGGACGTGCTACGATAAATAATGTTGAACCAAAATGGCGAAAAAATGGCAATCGAACTAACCATCGATTAAATATTTCTGAGATTATTGGTATGTTGTAAGGTAATAACTGTTCAGAGCTTTTTGTGATAACTTCCCAACCGGAGAGCTCTAATAAGTTTACTAAATCTGACAGTGCCAGCCAATTGCTGGGTGGCTGTTTAACCACTGAACCGATTGATTGTCCCAGAGATAGAATAGGGTGCCAAACAGAGTTTAAGGAAGAAATATATAAACGCGTCGAGGAGTCTGCACTCACTTTTAAATTTTCCAGGCATTTTTGTATATCCTCCAAATAACCAGTTAGGTAGCTGCAAACTATATGTTTAAATTTTTCATCGACACGTGTATTGTGCAGATCGCCTTGTCGGTATTCACAGTTCCCGGAATTAGTATTAGCTTTAGCGATCATATTTTGGCTAATATCAATACCAAGCCCCCTTTGGGGATCCAATGCATTAAGCAGTTCCCCATTGCCACATCCCCATTCTATAACTGTTGAACCTGATGGGATGTGATGGCGATGAAGATCAATCAATTGATTATGAAATGCCTTTTGGCGATTGCGAGCAGTAGTACCATTTTCTGATACCCAGTCAAAATATTTTTGATAATCAAACATTATAATTTTTTATTTTTAATTACTTTTTTTCCAAAACGATGAGCATTCTCAAGCCGATCGTGCGTAATATAATTTGAGGTAATTTTGTTTCTAATTGAAAAATAATTTTTATCAGAGATAATGGTACAAGCTGAGGTTTGGAAAATCCACCTGTCAGTGGATAGGCGAGCACATCTCGATAGAGAATGGTGTGAAGGGTCAACCCAAATTTTGAAATTATGGTTTTAACGGATTCAATATTTATTTTAAAAAGTCCCATACCCATACCCATATTGGCAAATTCTTCATTAGGACCGTTTGGGTCAAATGAAAAAGGAGAAGTAATTTTTCTACTTTCTATAGGTTCATGATGACAGACTTTATAAAATATATTTCCAAATATTGTAGCTGCGGGTTCTGTTAATATAATTCTCCCTCCTGTATTTAGAGACTTAGCAGCACTTTCAAAAAATTTTATTGGAAATCGAAGATGATGTAGAACATCAACAGCAAGTAAGTTATCCCATAGAATGTCGGATTTTTCTATTTCATAGCATGAGACAGCGCGATCAACAAAAGGAGTTTTTTCAATATCACTTGTTATTATATCAGGAAAGTATTCTTTAAATGTTCCGATTCCAGAACCCAAGTCCAGTGTTTTTCCTGGCACTGCCTGCTGCATCATTTCTTTGTATACCAATCCATAAAAAAATCTAACTGCAGGAGATTGATCCCATTTATTTTTGCTTTCTTGCAAAAGGTTTAAATCGTAAGTGGCGTCATTCACAATATTTAGTGGGCTATAATTTTTTCGATTTAATTTCCATAGCACTTAAATCAATGCTCGTTATTTGTATAATACGAGCCAATTGTAGAGGAACCAATCGCTGTTCATAAACGGTTTCATAATGAATTTCGGGCGATAATTTATAATCATCAACAACTACTAATTCTCCCGTATCCGGATCGACATCGACAAGTTGAAAAACAAAAATTCCACTAAAATTTTTGTGAACGAGATGTTTTGAAATTGTATTAGGGTAGAGGAGTATTTTTTTGATCGGAGCACTAGAGATTTGATGTGTTATAGCTGGCAATCCACTTTTCGAGCTAAAATAAATATCTCTCTGGGGGTATTTTTTAAAAAAATTTCGCATGATCGTGACTTGTTTTGCCGGTGTGTAACCTTGTGCATAACGATGATTTGCCACAATCGGTGTTGTGCAAAATAGTATAAATACAATCGTTAGACCAATTAGCCATGGAAGCGGATCGGTCTGAGTTCTATTGAGGTATAGCAATCCAATTGAAATTGTTAATAATATCAGGAATAAATTAATGCTACTGCGATCGAGTTGTAAGGATTCAAATGCATTGATACTAATTAGATGTAAAACTGATATTCCGCCAAATAAAATTATTGAAAGTGGAAGAATAATTTTTGGGTATTTCTTTATGCAATAGATTGTTGTGAATATAGACATCAGCATCATTGGTAATGATATTCTGCTGACAACCGGATCGTCTAATTCTCCCCAGTGATAGCACATTAATAGTATAAATAGCAGTATACTTATTTTTAGAAATAATAGTAGAATCAATGGCGCGTTCCGGGAATTATCATAACCGTCATCAGAGTGAAGTGTTTTAGCTTCAGATTTTAGTTTGGAGTAAAATGGAATAATTATTGTTGAGTACGAATAGATTAAAAATATAATTAATGCTGTGATCCCTAAAATTGAAACGAGCAATGAATTCGATTGGCTCTGGCCAATTTGAAAGAAGTAGTTATACGCGTGGACAATTTGATCAGGAAAAAAATCTAAACTGAACGGGTTCTGTACGCCGTCAGGAAGCTGCCAAAATAATTCGTTGTTTTTAACAGCATTTCTTTGCAATGGGTAATTTAACAACAGAATTGGTGATATAGCTGCCGGCCATGAGAGAATAACACGTTTAGCTTTAGCCCACCCCAGCAATACTACAATGGTAACTGACAATATATACAGTACAGACTCATATCGTGTTTGTGCTAAAAGTATACCGGCAAAACAAAATGTTGTCAGTGAATCGTCGTCTAGTTTTTCTAAATATCTTAGACCAAAAATCATACATGATAAAATCATGACCAGGTTCAATATTTCAAATCCACCTCCGGTGGCATTTTGTGAAAGTAACGGTATGCCGGTAATTAATAAAACTCCAAGAATGCCGCTGTTTTGATCAGAAATTTTACGTCCAAATAAATAAGTAAGTGACAGTAATATGGGGGTTAGTAGAATATTGAGTATAAAAGAATTTTCAGGTCGATATCCGATAATGTCATGTAAAAGTGATAATAGAAATGGATGAAAGAACGGACGTTTGTCTAAATATCCATCAAGCAGTCTGAAGCTTCCCGTAATTTCATGAGCTGCTCCAGGTACTAGTGCAACACCTTCAAAATGCATCATCATCGATGTCCCCAGTAATATCAATTCATCCATTACAATTTTAAACCCAAAAGGTTCGTGTAGAAATAGAAAAATTGAGCAACCGATTATTGTAAGAATTGGACCAATAGGTGTTTTTTTAATAAATTGAAAATTACAGTTACACCTATATTGTTTGAGAAGTGAATAGATAAAAATGCAAAAGGTTAGAAATATAATCGGATACGCACAATAAACAACAAACTGATTCGACCAAAATGGATGGATCAACCAAAATCCCAAGAGAATTGAAGCAATACAGTTGGCAGTAAATATCCAGGTTTTAATCATCTCGTTTTAGTTATAATTATATTAACCGATTATTGTAAAAACAAAAAGCCGCTTTCAACAATTGAAAGCGGCTTTTGAAATCTAAATAATGTTACAATTTAGAAGTCGTAATTTATTGTCCGACCATTGATAGTCGTTGCCAAACGAGTTGTGTTTGTGACAACAGTTAAGACATAAGTTTCACCGGCAACTGCATTTAAAGTCTGGATGTGTAATCCAGCACCGACTATGTCAGCTGATGTTACTTGTGAAGCACCTTCATCAAGCATATACTGCTGAGC
>JAJFLR010000052.1 GCA_021772565.1 Opitutales bacterium
AATATCTTGAAGAAGTAAATACCAAAGCTTTAACAATGCCCGATGGCACAGGACGCAAAATAATCTTTCGACTAGGAGATAAATCCGGATTTAAACTTGCGATTGCAAATCAAAAATAACGGTCTGAATACTGAGGTCTGAAAGTTAGTGGGAGTTGTTAGCAAAGAACTTCATCAGCTATTATTCTGGTTGGTTTTTGATCTCGGTGAAAATATTAATTCTCAGCTAAGACTGAAAAGAAAAGATTTCACCAGGCAAATAAATCCAACAAATGGTGATCCTGAATACCGAATTAATTATCGAAAAGAAATATTGAAACGGTCAAGAACACCACGATCAGAAATAACTAATTTCCCCAAAACAGTTGAATTATTAGACATTGTTTTACCAACTATAGATAATGATAAATATATTAACTTTTTAGCAATAAATCGTCATACTCCAAAGGCTAAGATACAGGAGTTTGAATCTAAGAGGTTAACGCAGAAGTTAGATTCTACAATTCATAAGCTTACATTGACTGAGCATCGATTGAAGAATGTCGAATCCGAACTCAACTTTTTAAAGAAAAATTTAAAAACAGTAATGGCGATTGTAGAACGAAATCCTGGATTAGACGATGTGGAAAATGCTATATCCTACAAAGAATCTCAAAATACACCGTCATATATATTCAGTCCATAAGCTTTGTGGATAAATGATTTAATCAGTCTCAGGTATGACACCGATTCCTGAGGTGATTATACTGAGACGAAAATAAACGAAAATAAAGCAACGAATAATTTTCAGCCAGAGGATACATCAGTCGATGATTTAATCGGGCAGCGTGCTCGTATATTAAAAATAAAGCTGGATGTGTATGCTGTTGAAATTGTCGAGCGATTCCGGATTCGTGCCAAGAACCTCGAGTCAATTTTGGCGGATGACCTGGCTCTTGGAAATAAATTATATAAAATACCTCAACATGTTAAAACTAATTTTTCTGAAACATTCGCACTTGAAAATATCATACACCAACAACAATTCGACTTACACAAACAAGAACGTAGTGAAGATGTTGAATGCTGGCGTGATATGACTCGTGTCATGGAGAGTTTTCTCACCACTTTTGAATCCTTGGAGCAGTCTAAAGCTCGAGGGAAATTCTTAAACGGAACTGAAGCAGAACCGTTTTATTTACAGCCTGATCATGACGACGAAAGAAATAACCCCAACGGGCAAGACATGCCCAACACACAAAAGAATATCGAGTCCACTCTCTTACATGGGAGGCAAGAGCCGCCTGGCGAAACGTATTATCGAAAAGATTCCTGAGCATATGTGTTACTGTGAACCATTTTCAGGAGCGGCTTGGGTTTTCTTTGGTAAAGAAAAATCAGCGGTTGAAGTGTTGAATGATCTGGACGGTGAATTGGTCAACTATTGGCGTGTGATTCAAAATCATTATCAGGAGTTTCTCCGGCACTATCAACATGGAATTGTTTCTCGTGAACTATTCGATTTAGAGAAAGAAAAAAATCCTGATCATTTGACCGATGTGCAACGTGCCGTGCGTTATCATTATTTGCAGCGTTTAGCTTTTGGTGGTCAAACAAAGAACCGGAATTTTGGCATCAGCTGCGTTAGACCTTCTTCGCTGAACTTTGAAACATTGGAGAATACAATTCGTAAAACACATGAGCGATTAAAGCAAGTTTACATAGAACACCTGGACGCGTGCAAATGTATTGGCCGATATGACTCTTCGCATACTTTTTTTTATATAGATCCGCCTTATTGGAATGTAGCTGGGTATGCGGTTGATTTTGGTGTTGAAGATTTTTATCGACTACGAGACACGTTACTAAAAGTAAAAGGGAAATTCATTTTGTCGCTTAATGATACACCCGAAGTACGTAATATCTTTAAACATTTTCAACTGGAGGAAGTAGTGACAAACTATTCATTGGCGAATGCTCGTAATTGTCCTGATTCTAGGAAAAAGCCACGGCAGGAATTATTAATTTTAAATTTCGATCTTGGCCAAGAGCGCCCATAAGCTCTGATGAGCGTTTACTGGAAATTTGTCGCAAGCTGAAGCCAATCATTGGCAAAAGGGCGGACAACTTATGGTTAGCCTATGTTACTTCGGAGACTACTCAAGCTCGCTTAGAAGCCGCTACATTCGTTCATTTATTTGCAATCAAATATATCGGCAAAGAGGTTGACGATAAAAGTATTATGCTGCCACCGGGGAAAGCCTCTGATGCATTAGGTGAATGTTCACTCGGTCAAGTACTGTATCAGAATGTTTCACAATTCCCATTGTATGTCAGGTTCGATGATCTCGTTCGTCATTGTGGTATTTTTGCATCAAGTGGTGCGGGTAAGTCCAATGTCTCGTATTGTCTGCTACTTTCATTTTTGGAAGCTAGAATACCTTTTCTGGTAATCGATTGGAAACGAAGTTACCGACATCTTACAGCCATGCCTGGAAAAAATATTGATACTGTTGAGATTTATACGGTAGGTCGTGATGCAGCCCCGTTTAACTGGAATCCTTTACGACCGCCTCCCGGAGTGCATCCACGAGCTTGGATCAGCATTTTGGCTGATACGCTTGAGAGTACACATTTATCAGGACAAGGGGTAGCTGATTTATTTATTGATTTGTTTGATAAAGCATTTGATAAGCGTGGTTTTTACGAAGGAAAGAGCCAACAATATCCTAACTTTCATGATGTGTTGGATGAGCTTGCTGTTATGAAAATGTCAGGGCGTCGTTCATTGTGGCGTGATAGTTGTTTGCGAATTCTTCGAACATTTAGTTTTGGACCTTGGGAATCTGCATTTAATTCGAGAGATCCTGTTAAGCTGGAAGAAATATTGCAACGTCCAATAATACTGGAGCTAGACCAACAGATGCCACGAAATATTCGCTCGTTCTTCAGTCAAGCATTTGTTCGGTGGATTCATCTTTATCGTCTGGGTCAAGGAGAGTCGCAAACATTACGACATGTGTTAGTGCTAGAAGAAGCACATAATATTTTACAAAAACCGCAATACGGATCAAGTGATAATAACGGTTGGGAAACCCTTTTTAGAGAAATAAGAAGTTATGGTGAAGGGTTGATTGTTATTACACAACATCCGTCGCAAATGCCCATATCGGTTTTAGGAAATACACAGGTGTTAATCTTTTTATCGCTTACTCATGAAGCTGATATTATGGCTGCACGTGAATCGCTATTTCTTAATCGTGTCGATGAAGTTTATCTGGATAGACTAAAAATAGGAGAGGCAATTGTTAAAATAAAACAACGTGTGCCAGCATGTCATGTTAGATTTCCTTTCATTCCAGTTCCCATTGGAAAAGTGACAGATGATACGTTGAGGATGAAAAAATGAAAACACGTATTTGGATTAAATCAGGTGTTGAAGAAGAATTTGATATTAGACAGCAACGATTACTGGATTTGGTTTACCAAAAAATACGTTTTTATTACAGTGAGCTTTATCAGACACGATCTTGTCATAAGCATCCGTTAAGCCTGTCACGTCTTACAAAATTATGCAATCGATCAGGCAGTGCCGTAATTCATGCTGTCAGAATTTTGGCAAACACGATTAAAAAAGAAAAAGATGAAAGACCAAAGATTTTCTACCGACGAATAATTTCAAATAACAATTCAATGCATCGACCCTATCAAATATTTTTGAGAAAATAAACAATATGGATAGTGCCCCCACACATTGTTACCAATGTGTATTGCGACATAATCACAATCCAGTGGATTTGTGGAGAAGCCGTTTAAAATGAAATATCAGGTGTTGATGTTTACCATGAGACTGAAAGAAAATATAGAAACACCAGACACGAGAACAATTATTGCGGACATCAGTAGAAAGATAAGTGATATTGAACTAAAGGCAGATTATATAATAGAAAAACTACATTGGTTCCGCTACCGAGCAAAGGAGATTATTGACGGAAATGTTACATCCGAAATTGAAGAAGAAATTATGGAGGACGAGTAAATGTATTATCCAAAAATAAATTCAAATATGATTCCCAGTCTCTATCTGACAGCAAAAGACAGAGGTATTCCAATGACTCAATTGGTAAACACATATATTTACCGAGGTTTAGTGACAGAAAAAATTCCACTAGCTGCTTACAAAAAATTGCCTAATTCAATTCAGCAGTCAAATTACCAAATAGATACAGCGTTAGAACTAAGTAAAACAGTGTATCCATTCAAAGAAATCGAAGAAATATCAAATTGGTATGACTCATCAATAAAAGGAGTTGGACAAGCTCTAGGCGTAGCATACCTGAATCTTTGTCGCCCTTGTCATCGAAAGCCGCACGAATGCAATATTCTTTGGAAGTATGAAACAGCTGTCCTGCAATTAAATCAGTTAAGTGTGGATGC
The DNA here is from genome assembly GCA_021772565.1 of Opitutales bacterium. Classification (GTDB taxonomy): domain Bacteria; phylum Verrucomicrobiota; class Verrucomicrobiia; order Opitutales; family JAJFLR01; genus JAJFLR01. The sequence goes on from JAJFLR010000052.1 coordinate 4,416, forward strand.
GATGAGTCACGTTTTGGCAAATGGTGCGACAGATTGGTAACAAAATTAAATAAGAAAAAAACCATATTAGTCTTGTATGAATACTCAGGAACTTTCTCGAAATTATATAAATGTGCTGGATATTCAGCTGTGCAAATTGACAAACAAATAGACGGGTGTGATTGTCGATTATTAACAAAGCGTTATAAAAATGTTGTCGGTATTCTAGCATTTCCTCCCTGCACACAAAGAGCGCAATTGGAAGGACGAATAGGAATCTTTAATAACGTATTCCTAAATAAACGCCTTAGGACAAAAGGGTTTATAGCATCTGCCATAATAAATTTCCGAAATAGATAGAATGTTCAGTATCAATTACATTTGGTAAAATCTTAAATTAAAGTCGTATAATATTTGGAAAAGTTCTGTCTGAAAAAGTCATGGATCGCCACGTCGCGCTGCTCCTCGCGATGACAAAGTTAAAAACCTAATTGTCATTGCGAGCTCTGCAATAGCAGAGTGTGGCAATCTATCTGACTTTCGTTTATTGATTGCAGACATTGATTTATTTCGGAAATTTATTATGGCAGATGCTATATCCGCTGAAGCCAAAGTATAAGCTGGGCAGTGCTGACGCACAATCTTTGGGTATTAGTACGACTACCCAAATCCATCGGGCAAAATAAAATAGCCGCTTCACAAAACTGATTTAATTCCCCAATCGTAGGCTTGGCTTGTACCTAATTGCAATAAAACTTAGTATTGATAACTTTTTACCTTAATTAGACTTGGTTAATAATACAATTGTGCAAAAATTTACACCAAGAATTTATTACTTCAAAAAATTTCCTGTTTTTGGGACAAGTTCTAGTCTGAAGTTTGGTACCTAATTCGTCGTTAGCCCGTATAAACACTGGAATTTGGGTGCTTTTTAGCACTAAAGTGTAGCCATGTAAATATTGTTGCTTTTTCACTTTTTTTGTTGACAGTTCGCTTTTTGTGTGCTTTTGTAG
>JAJFLR010000053.1 GCA_021772565.1 Opitutales bacterium
AACAGATTAGATGTTTCTGGAATCAATACAATACTTGGAGTACAGGGCGATGAAAGTTTATTGAGAAACACAGAAAAAAATTACCTATATAATCTGTGGTACGAATTATCACCGGAGAATAGAAAATGTGAACCATGGAGAGGTCGATGGGGCACATTGATGCATATAATAAATTCTAACGGTCTATATGATCACAATGGAATTCAGTATATTGAAAACTCTTTTTTTATTGCAGCATACAAAGGATTAAATGCTGAAAGGAACTTTGGCATGCCTAAACCATGGCATTTTTTTGGAGGTGGCGGTGGTTTTTCAGATCATTTCCCAATTGGTGCAAAATTTAAAACTGTTAAAACTAAAAGCAGTCATCGATTTATTGAGTTGAAAAAAACATATGAAGATAAGGGGCGTTATTTTAATAATCCGGCAATTCCATTTTGGCAACTCGATTTCGATTCTACTGAGAGTGCTGAAATTTTAGAAAATCTTTCAAGTGAAGAAATTAGTTCTTATTTTGGTGAAGTATTTAAAATCGATTTGCCATTGAGTAGCAATCGGCCCCCATCAATTAAAATTGGTGATCGTAATTATGTCATTTGGTCACACTTCAAAAATATTCGAGCGCAATTAAAAAGTAAAAACTCGGGATCTAACTTAACCTGTTATGGTGAGCTATCCGAATACAGAGGGAGATTACAATTTGTCATACGCCATTCCAAATGGTTTGTTAGGTAATTTTCCAAATTTCTATTTTCTATCTTTGAATTCAGTACTGTATTTAGTAAACTCTATTCCCCACTTTTCTAATGTCGTTCCGGTAATCTTGTCATATAATGTCAGTGCATTTAGGTAGGATATTGCAGCGTTAATCTCATCAATTTGTGAATCAGACAAATCATTTTCAAAACTTATTAACTGAAAAACTGACGAACGCCCTGTTTCCATTTTATGAATTTCAATATCAAGTTTTTTCTTGTTTAACTCTCTTGATTTTTTTGCAATTAAATAGCTTTGATACTTACTATCAATATCAATAATTCTGATTTCAATATCAGTTTTGATATCTTGCAAAACATTACTTAGATCATTGTTAACAGTTCTAAGTGAGTATTTACTTTTGTAATAACGTGACTGTCTCTCCTTGTCATTGAATGTATACCTAAATGTAACTCCGGCTTGCCACTCCTCATTGGGCTCACCCTCAACTAATAATTGCGGCGAAAGTATTAAACTATCGTTAAATGTTTTTCTAAACGATCCCTCAAGATTCAACTCAACTTGTCGATTGTTTTTTGCCCTTAACAGAGATTGCTCAGCAATCTCTACATTGAGTAACGCTGAGTTATAATCGGGCCTATTATTTAATGCCAGTGCGTAAGCTTTATAGTTATTGTGATCAACTTTTTTCACATTCAGTTCTACAATTGGTAGAATTCGATAATTTTTATCAACATCAAGCAACTTATTGAGCTCAAGTTGAGTAATATAAAAATTATTTTTTGCCTGTGAAAGCTCCAGTTTATTTTGCTCAACTTCAGCTTCAATTTGCACGATATCTAATTTTGCGCTTCGACCTGAACTAATTGTCTTCTTAACAATTTCTTGCTGTTTGATAGTTCTATTAAGTGTTTCCAAAGCGATTTGCATATTCTCATACGTTTGAAGCAATTGCCTATAAGCAATAATAGCGTCTGTAACAGTATTTATATATGTATCCTTGAATTTAAAATAATTTGATTTATCCAGTGCACGACCAATCTTTATCGTGGATTTATTGAATTTGAAACCTCCATTCTTTAGCAATGGCTGAAAAATTTTAGTCACAAAACTTTGATTCCATCGATCGTTGGCTAAAACTCCAAATACATTATTTACATCCCAGTAACTATTTTCCAAACCTATTGATACATCAGCACCCGATAACAATTTTTTAGAAATTGATGCACCGGTTGTAATTTGCCCTAAACTCGAATCATTGATTCCACTTTTAAATTCATTTTGCTCAACAAACTGATAGGTTGAGCTTCCATCAATATTAAATTTTGATTCAAAAACATTTTCTGTCAGTCTAAGATCATGCAGGCTTGATAATCTGTTTAAGTAAGCATTTTTTAAATCTCTATTTTCCTCGACTACTAATTTAACTATTTCTTCTAAACTTAATGTTACATCTTTTGGATTGGCGAAAATATTAGCTGTTTCAATATTTTTATTTTCTATATTTTTATTAGTAACTATTTTTTTTGATTGTTCGACCAGATCATCATCATAGCAATTTAACAATTTCGAATTAATCGTTTGAAAATAGAATATACCAATAAATAAATAGAGATAGAGTTTAGAATGATATAATATTATAAATGCACTTTTCATTAGAACTGGAAATTATGTCGATTGTTTTACATGCAACATATAATATAAACCTTGTTCAGCCAAAAGATCCTCATGATTACCAGACTCAATAATATTTCCTTTGTCCAAAACAAATATACGATCACATTTTTGAACAGTTGAAAGTCGATGCGCAATCATTATAACAGTCCGGTTTTTGAACTGCTCATAAATGTTTCCCATTACAAATCTCTCTGATTCATTATCCAGAGCAGATGTTGCCTCATCCATTATTAGAATTTGAGGATTTTGCAATAAGGTCCTTGCAAGACAGATTCGCTGCCTTTCACCACCACTGAAATTTTTACCATCACTTTTAACCTTAGTTTCATAACCGTCAGGTAGAGAAGTTATAAAATCGTGTGCCGCAGCCATTTTGGATGCTTCAACTATTTCTCCAAATTTTGCCCCTGAGTGACCTCTTCCTATATTCTCATGAATAGTTCCTTCAAACAAAAAGTCTTCCTGTAAAACCACTCCAATTTGTTTTCTCAATGAAGGTATCCACGTATCATTAGTTTCAAACCGATCAAAATACAGATGTCCTGAATTTTGCGTATAAAATCCATAGATCAATTTTATTATAGTAGATTTCCCGGATCCGCTGCGTCCAACAAATGCAACTTTTTGCCCGGCATTAATACTAAAACTCAAGTTTTGTAGTATGTTATCCTGCGCATCTTCATTATATCGGAAAGTTAAATTGGAAAATTCAATTTCACCTTGCAGAGTGGGAAGCTCAACTAAATCCTGCCTCTGTGCTTCATCTATCTCGGGTGCACTATCGTAAATATCATTTACTCTTTCTACGGCGTTCAATGATTCCTGAAACTCGTCCCATGAATTTATCAAATTGGATAACGGTTCTCGAACATAAATTGATAACGCTTGAAATGCTATCAATTCACCGATCGTCATACTCCCATTAAAAACTAAATAGGCTCCCACACCAATTAATGCAACCGTAGTAAGAGCATCAAAAAAATCTTTAGCCGAATCCGTATAATTTCCAAGCATCTCTAACTTCAATTGGGAATTTTCAAGTTCTATCAACTTATTTTCAAACTTCCATCTTTCAAGATGGCTAATACCCAAAGTCTTGATAGCTTTCATACCTTTTACAGTCTGAATAAAGTGACTTTGCAAAGATGCCATTTTATTAAATGTCTCACGAAAACCTCTCTGCATTAATGGGCTAATCATAAATACAACTATGATATCCAAAACGCTAAATAAAATTAACAATCCAGTCAGCAATGGAGAGATAAATAAAAATATTATGCTAACCATCATCGCAATAATAATATCCAAAAACATACTAATTCCAGTAGTTGTTAGAAAATTTAGTATTTTATTATTTTCCTGGAAACGGGTTGTTACATCACCCACATGTCTATCTTCAAAATAACTTAATGGTAAACATAACAAATGTTTGTAAAAATCTTTTAGAATCGACAAGCTGACTTTTTTCCCAATGTACAACGATATAATACTATTTAGATTTGATGTCACATATTGAAGCAAGATAAACGCTATTGAAATTGTGAATGCAGAAACAAAAAACCGCGTATCAGTTTTAACTAATACTTCATCGACAATAAACATCGTAAGTAGGGGTAGAAATATTCCGAAAAATCTTTCAGCAAGAGTAGCAACGGAGACTGCTAAAAGTGCTTTTTTTAAGTTTTTCAAATAGGGAGTAAACCGTGCAAACGATCTGCGATAAGTCTCTAATTCTTTAAATTTTTCATTGGGAGACAAGAATATGGTAAATCGAGCCCAATGCTTTTCAAATTTAGCTTTACTATAAGTAACTAACCCTTGAGCAGGATCACTGACTATTATTTTATCATTATAAACTTTGAAAACTACGACCCAATGGTATCCATCCCAGTTAACAATTGCTGGCATTTGTGACCCTAATAATTGGTTCCATATTGATTTACAGGCGACAACATTAAAGCCTAATTCTTTTGCCCCTCTAATTAATCCAGCCATAGTCGTCCCACTACGATCGACTCTCAAAATTTCCCGAATACTGTTCAATCCAACTCTTTTACCATAATAACTACAGACAATAGTTAGACATGTAGGCCCGCAGTCCATTTGTGATTGCTGCCTTATATTGGGAAATTTTTTAAATTTTGACTGTGGTGCAACTGCAGATTCGGCAATATCAACTTTATCGCCAACATCTTTTTTAAATTTAAAAACAGTTCGAGTTACTTTACTCTTCCATGATTTTCGCTTAATATCATGTATCTGTTTTTTTGTATCCGACTTCCGTTTATCAACTAATAGTTTAATCGATTTAAACAAAGATTCTTGCTCCTTTAATAAATTAAGAAAGTCATCACGATTAAGAATGTAGACTGCCGTTTTATCTAACGCCATTGCTGATGCATTTCTTGGTTTATCACTAACCAGTGCGATCTCCCCTAAAATATTTCCCCCGTATAGAGTCGCCAGTACTGTATCAGGCATACTATCTTTATAAATCTTCACACTCCCACTAACCATGACGAAGAGATGTAAACCCACCTCACCTTCGCGCATTATGACTTCACCTTTCTCAAATACTTTTTTCTCAAGTTTAGTCGCAATATGTTGAATTCTATCAGAGGTCAGTGAACTGAATAATGGAATCTTTGATATAAAATCAATAACCGGTTTAATTTTTCCGACACTAATAATTTTATCATAGTCATCCGGGAAATCTTCTTTTATATTTTCAATATCCCGTTTACTTAAAACAAGCATTTTAGTCGGCTTAGCAAATTTATAACTGAAATCAGCTTTGATCTGATCATAAAACAATTCTGGATTTAACCGTGCACCATTTCTGATTGTATCAATCGTTAGTTTACGATTATTATCTGTTTCCATCTCTAAATAAATACTCCCGGAAATTATAACAAAATATGACATCCACGATGTATTCTTCAGTATTAGATAGGTATCAGCGGGAAATGAGCTGACTTCACATTTATCAGCTAACGCATGTACAAAATTTGCAGAAAGCCCGGACAACAAAGGATCCTCTTTCAATAAAGCTATTTTATTTACGTTTGTTTCAACAGCAACCATCTTAATAAAAAATCAAAGATACTTTGAATTAATGAATCATATTAATTATGTTTCGACGCAGAATACTAAATCGAGTTTAATATAATGCATTTCCATCTTCTACTCTTTCGCAAAGAAAAACTGAAATAACCTTTTTTTACGGATGACAATATCAGCCGCAGCACTTAGACCAGGAAATAAATTATATCTTTCACCACTCTTCTCTAAAGATTGTTTGTTCAATTTAATAATAACTGAGAATGCGCTGCCTTCACCTTCGACATTTGGGATGACTTTTCTGACAACTGCAGGTACAACACCAAACTCCTTATATGGATAAGCATCTACTTTAACGGATGTTGTCAGGCCTTCTTTAATAAATCCGATATCTTTGTTTTTAATAGTAGCTTTCATTTCCATACTACTATCACCAGGAATAACTACAGCAACTACTTCTCCGGAAGCCACAGTTTGCCCTTCATTATTTACTTTAATTTCACCAACAATACCATCAAATGGCATCCGAATAATAGATTTACTAAAGCTTTTGCTAAATGAATCCAAAGCTTTTTTGTAGTTAGCTTTAGCATCTTTAACTTTTTGTTCGAACTGTTTTTTTCCTTCTTGTTGTTTTATGATAATATTATTATAGCGAATGCGTTCATCTGAAATCAACAAGTCTGTATCTGATAATTGTTTTTCTTTATTTCTATACTCCTGCACAGCGGTTAGATATGTTTCCTCTTCCTGATTCAGCTCTATCTTTGAATAATATCCTTCTTCAACTAATTTCTTAAATTCCGTCAGTAAATCCTCTTTTCTATTTAATGCTTTGCTTTCTTCCAATAAACTTTGTTCAGCAATTTTTTTATTTTTTATAAGTAATTCAATTTTTTCTTCAGCCAATTTTATCTCCTCAAGAGTTTGTTTATTTCGATTTCCAAAAGATGTTTTTCCATATCTATTTACTTTTTCTAACATAGAATTAGCTTTTTTGAGGTTCTCTAAATTTTCCAATATTTTTCCGGATAACTGAGAACCGCTATACTGGTTGAGTTGACCTGTTACATCTTTAATGAGTTTCGCTGTTTTGGTATTTGAATTTTTTAAACTCGCAAGTTCTTCAGACAAGCCCTGTAGTTTATCTTCAACATTCTCCGGCATTATTTGATTTTCTGAATAATCAAGGCGCATAATTGGGTCACCTCTTTTTAATTCACTACCTTCTTCAGCCAGAATTTTAGTGACCACACCACCATCTGACTCAATGTAATAAACTTCATCTTCCGGAACAATGACGCCAATTGTTTGTACTATTATATTTATTTTAACAAAGTACAAGGTCAAAATAGTTATCAACACGATAATGGCCGAAAACCAAACGCCGACAAACTCAATTTTCGGCAACGGCTGTTTAAGGATTTCATCATAAGACGACTCTTGCTCCTTTGTCTCAGCAAAACGCTGGAGCTCCAATTCTTCCTGGTTAGATATACTAGCCGTGCCTTTTCCCGCCATAATGATGATGAGTGATTCTTGTTTAGCTACTTAATAATCAAATAATTAAACTGTTATATGTCGATATAAATCATTATAAACTTTACTTGAAAAACATAGTTAATTAATCATACTTTATGCTAATAATTACAATTAACTCGAAATAATATATAACTGTTATGGAAATTAAAATTAATATTAATGATTATTCTACTGATCTAAAACCCAGCCTGGATGCATTGCGAGCATTAGATAACTCTTTTACAAGGTCTATTGTTGATCCACTCATTACAAATATCATTGCTTCAAGTAAAGGTGTAGAAGTTACTGATCACGAATTGCAAACAGCTATTGATGAGTATCGTTATATCACTAAGTTTGAAAGTGCTGAACAATTCAATCAACATTTAAAAGATATTCAGGTTTCTCTTGATGCATTCCAATTGTCGATTGAAAATATATTATTGCGAAATAAAATCATTGATAGCGTTTCTGATTCAGAAATCGATGCCTATATTGCCGAAAATCAATTATCCATGGAACGTGTAGAGTTTAATTCAATGCGGCTTTCTGATGAGAATCAAGCACAGGAAATTAAACAATTAGTAGTTGAGGATGATGAAAGCTTTTTAGCATTAGCCGAAGAACATTCAAAAGATGAAACAACTGCCAAAAAAGGAGGGTATGTTGGATTGTTGAGTCGATCTGATTTAACGGCAGAAATTGAAGCTGCAGTTTTTGGTGCAAGTGAAGGTGATGTAATTGGTCCTATTAAAACAGATGCGGGGTACAATTTATTCAAGATTATAAAATTTCATAAACCGCATAAAGATGATTCCACATTACGGTGGGAAATTAAGGAAATGATATTTCAGCAGGAATTAGATGATTATTTTGAAAATGCTGATATCAGTTGCGATTTATTTTAACTGACTATTTATTTTTTCACGAAAAAAAGGAGCCTATTTCCAGGCTCCTTTTTTTATCAAATACTTTCAGGAATCAAGTGCCTAAATCACCGAATATTATTTTATGCATCCTTTTCTGCTCTTTCGGCCATAGCAACTTTTCTGCTTAATTTTACGCGGCCTCTATCATCTACACTGACACACTTTACCCAAATCTCATCCCCTACTCGACAGACATCTTCAACATCTCTAACGCGAGTATCAGAAAGTTCGGAAATATGAACAAGCCCTTCCTGTCCAGGTATACATTCAACAAAGGCACCAAATTCTTTTGTGCCTTTTACAATACCCCTGTATGTTTTGCCGACTTCAATTTCTGCAGTTAATATATCAATTTCATGAATCGCACGTTTCATAACGTCATCATTGTTCGCATAGACATTTACACGGCCTGAATTATCCTCATTGATATCAATTTCAGCTCCGGTGATTTCTATGATCTTGCGAATGTTCTTACCGCCAGGACCAATTAAGGCACCAATCTTTTCAGGATTAATTTGTAGCATTTTAATCTGTGGGGCACTCGGTTTGAGTTGATCATTTGGTTTATCCATCTCACTTGTCATGATTTCCAAAATCTTCAATCGCGCTTCCTTATTTCTGATGATAGATTCTTTAGCAATATCCATCGGCAAGCCTTTTATTTTTAAATCAAGTTGAAATCCGGTAATTCCGGTTTTGGTTCCGGCAATTTTAAAATCCATATCACCAAAATGATCTTCAGCACCTAAAATGTCTGTAAGAATAACATTTTTTGTAATCTTGCCGTCAGCGTCAGATTCAGATACTAAACCAACTGATATTCCGGCAACTGGCTCAGAAATAGGAACGCCTGCATCCATAAGTGATAAACAGCCACCGCATATTGATGCCATAGATGTCGACCCGTTTGACTCCATTATTTCAGAGACAATTCTTATTGCGTAAGGAAAATCATTTTCATCCGGCACAACTGGCCTCAAAGATCTTTCTGCCAAAGCACCGTGACCAATCTCTCTTCGGCCCGGCCCCATCATACGTCCGGTTTCGCCAACAGAAAAATTTGGAAAATTATAATGCAACATGAACGTCTTTGATGTTTCACCACCTGACAAACCATCCATATTTTGAGAATTAGTTGTTGTCCCCAATGTACTAATAACGATCGCTTGTGTTTCGCCTCTTTGAAAGAGTGCTGATCCATGAACACCGGGTAAGACACCGGCTTGGCAAGTAATTTCTCTTAAATCCTCAGGCTTACGACCGTCTGCGCGTTTTGCTGAATCAAGAATATTTTGGCGATAAACTTCTTCCTGAAGCACCTCAAATGCTAATCTTATCTGACTTGAGTCATATTCTTCTTCACCCACTTTTTCTTCAACTTTTTCAGCAGCTTCATCCTTTAATAATGTTACAGCTTCATCTCGATTCGCTTTGTTATCCTGGAAGACCGCAGTTTGTAAACGATCACCAACAAGTTTCCTTATAAATTCTAAAATTTCCGGATCACAATTGTGAAGTTCAAAGTCTTTCTTTTCAACACCAACTTCTTCAGCCAACTTAATTTGAGCATCAATCAACGGTTGGATGGCTTTGTGAGCAAACTCAAGAGCTTCGATGAATCTTTCATCAGAAATAAACTTGGCACTTCCTTCGATCATCATCATGTCATTTTTATTGCCAACATAGATCAAATCTAAATCCGATTCTTCCTGTTGTGCATAAGTCGGATTAACTACAAATTCCCCTTTAATTTGCCCCACACGCACACAACCAATTGGGCCTTTAAATGGAATATTTGAAACCATAAGTGCTGCTGAAGCTGCATTAACCATAAGAACATCAGGTTCATTGATTAAATCTGCTGTAAACAACATACCTATAACTTGAACTTCATTTATAAATCCCTTTGGAAAAAGCGGGCGTAACGGACGATCACATAAGCGTGAAGTCAGGACTTCTTTCTCACTTGGACGGCCTTCTCGTTTAAAAAATCCTCCAGGAAATTTTCCTGCAGCTGAGAATTTCTCTCTGTAATCTACCATCAATGGGAACCAGTCCTGATCCGGTCTGGTACTGTTTGCCGCAGTAGCAGCTACAAATACAATTGTATCGCCTAATTTTACAGTAACCGAACCATTAGCCTGCTTGGCAAGTGTTCCGGTTTCTATTGTAATTCCTAATTCATCAATGGATATTGAATGTTTTTGTTTTAACATAATTTTTGTTTTTCTATTTTGGTATCACCACAGATCTATTGAAAAAGTTCACAAAGTGGTGCTTATTTTAATAATTGTTTATAATTATGCAGCTCTACAATCGGCTGCAAATATTTAGATTTTGCAAAATCTAGCTAATCCTGAAAGCATTACCGTCTGAGATTCAAACGTTTAATTAGTTCATTGTACTTCTCAAGATTATGCTTTTTAACATAATTTAGCAATTTACGTCTCTGACTGGTAAGACCAATCAATCCCCTGCGAGAATGATAATCTTTGCGATGTTTACGTAAGTGATCTGTTAAATGAATCACTCTAGCTGATATCAATGCTATCTGCACTTCACATGATCCAGTATCCTTCTCATGTGTCTGATAATCTCCTATTACTTTCTTTTTATCAATAACTTCTGCCATTACTCTTTTGCTGAAATAATATATATTTATGATTTATTTGTGACTCTTTTAATCATTCGTAAATAATTTCACAAACTTTATATAAAATATAAGTAAGTCGATTGATTAAAAAAGAATGTAATTAATTTATCGTGCCAATCTAATGCAAGCATTAATTTGACCTAGTTTAGGGATATTCCGTAAATATAAGTACCAATGCAATAGTGCCACTTGAAGTATAATCGTAATTATTTTATTTAGTTGAACGTAAATTTATTCCTTAATAGTAATCGGCGTACCTACCTGACCCGCATAAAAAACGACTATCTCGACATCTTCATCACCGACATTTTTTCCGAAATGCCATTTATTGACTAATTCGATAAGTGAATCACCTTTTTCCAAATTTATCTCATTACCCTCTTTGCTATAAACAGTTAATTTACCTGACAAAACATAGCCGGCATTGATAACCGGATGTTTGTGCATCGGTAATTTTTTCCCCGGAGGAATAATGACTTTGATAATTGTAATTTCAGGGTTGTCTTTTGGGTAATCCGGTAACTCAGTCCCATCCCACATCTGTGTTGATTTTGCCAATACATCAACTTTTATTTCAGCCTCAGCAAATAGATGGATTTCTGAAAAAAAAATTGTACAAATTAGAATGATTTTTAAATTACTAATATTTTTCATGATTATATTGTTAGTCTGAAGATGAATCTTAATCCTATTATTCAAACAATAACTTTATATCTAAAATAATTACGGATATCATTACACCTGATGACATAAATAAATAACTAAATTTTAATAAAAAATATTTTTTCCGAAGCACCCTGCCAATTTGATAGATATCTTTTATCATAAGTTTTCTAGCATCAAGATCATTCTTTACGGTACTAAGCATATGATCAACATAATCATCCTCAGCGAATAAACTAAACGAACTAAAAAAAAGTGGGTTGGGCATATCTTTAAGACTTTTAAGACGATGCACTTTTATTCTTGGCATAACTACCAGTACTGCCATTAAAAATGAAATAAATACCATAAATGATAATGAGAGCACTGATGTAAAATATATCTTACTGCCAAATTCAGCGCTGAATATCTGTGATTGAAGCACAGAAAAATAAATGATTGAAAATCCAATGATGATATTAGCTTTTTGGTCAGCCAGTAGACTTAATTGTGCCTGATGCTGTTGTGCAGATCTTAATGTATAAATGACATCTTTATCACTTAAAGCAGGATCAGATATCTCTTTCATTACCGTTACTGCATTATCCTCTGATAATTCTGACTTGAAATTCTCTTCAGTAATTTTTTTTTCATTTAAATTTTCTTCAGTCATAAGTTATGTTTCAACAAGTTTAGCCATATAATCAAATATTAATTTATCACCAACTATTTATTATTATCGGATTCCGATCTGACATTATAGTAAAAGAGATCCGCTGACTTTAGATCTTTTCCTGACAAAATACTTTTTACAAATTTTGGATTCTTAAAAAGAAACCAGTCGCCAAACTGATCAAATTTTCGGCAAGATGTATAAATGAAATTCCTTCTCAGTGTCGTAAATCTTTTTCCGTATTTTTTTCCAAACTCTCTAAGTCTTACTGCAAAATCGACATCCTCAACGCTTAAAAGATTTTCGTTAAATCCTCCGATTTTATCAAAGTCTTTTTTATAGCACCAAAATGCTCCGGCACTCACCCTATGTTTCAAAAGAAAGGGCATAATTACTAAGGCACTAAAAAATATTCCAATTGAGAAACGTTCAGGAACAATCATCGTTCCCCCGCCAATAAATTTTCCGGTTTTTAGCAATCTGACAATTTCAGTAAATACAGTTTTTGTCACCCAGCTATCAGCATCAATAGTTAAAATAATATCACCCTTAGCTTGTGCTGCACCGCTATTTCTTATTTTGGCTAAATTACGTGCGTCTTCATTAACAATGATCGAACCATACCTTCGAGCGATATTTGCAGTTCCGTCATTACAACGATTTAGCACAACAATCTTTTCTACATCTTCACTTGAATAATCAATAGCCGCATCAATTGATTTTAAACACCTCTCAATATACTTTTCCTCATTGTGTGCCGGTATAATAACGCTAATCATTTTAGTAACTAATTTATATAGTTAAAATCAGAGATTCATAGTTGCAAATAAAACAGTAGAGATAAATAAATAGTTTTGCTATAGATTTTAAAGATTAAATTGAATAGTCTTCATGTAGTATTGCGCACTGCAAACGTTGGACAAATCTTTGAGACGAAGTCTCATTGGAGTGCTATGACTGGGCGCAGCTATTCGATCGGATTTAGTAGTCGTAGAATTTTAAAGATAATTGTAACTAACTACCTCATGTAGGTTATTGTATTTCATGTTTATTTGTCAGAATATTATTTGGCCACGGATTAATTTATTATCCATAATTTAATGTTATTCTAAAGTCATAAATAATTTTAAAAACATAAAATCGACATCACTGATTGAGTATGCAGCTGTAATAAATCTTCCGTTAGTTTTATAAGCCTGATTAACGCCATCACTTGTCCAACTTCCATTCAGATTTGCTGTGCGTTTAACAATATAAGTTACGTCATCCCGACCTTTATAATAAGTCAATTTAATTAGCTGTTCATCAATATCAATTTCATATTCGGGATTTGCACCGGCAGAAAAACGTTCAGTTGAAGCACCTAAACCATATGCGAAAAGTAATGGATACCCTACGTTATTAACATCATCAGACATCACAGCATCACGATCAATATCACTACCGATGAGCCAGTCCTGATATTGTTTTAAAGTACGCTCAGATTTTACATCACTGTATAATGAAAAACCATTTGAATTTTCAGCTCTAACCCGAAATTCATAATCTGTGTTGGAATCAAGATGACTCAAACTTGTAAAAAATGGCCAGTCTTGCACTGGAAAACTTTGCACTAGACTCCATGGCTCGCTGCTATTTTTACGTTGTTCAACATGGTAAGTATTTGCATAAATTGAATCTGACCACACCAAGGAAACTCTATCAGAAGCACTGGGAAATGAGTCAAGATTCAATGGTTGAGTTGGTACATCAATGCTAATCTCTTCAAGTAACACTTCATCAATTATCATTTGGGCTACTGAAGGAGCGCCTATATCATAAATATTCCAATAAAATTCAGCTGTACCAATTGATGGATTTGATCCGAGATTATTTGCAATTTTACCTTGAATATTAAAAGCAACTCCATCCAACTTGCCAATCCAACTGTTGTTGGTAAAATCAAATATTATTTCCAGGACATAAGTTCTATCAAGTTGAAAAGCAGTATTTAGTGGCTTAACACTAAAATCATCGTTGAAGTAAATAAGCCCAAATTGAAAAGAATCAAAATTAAGCCCAAACATCCACGCACCAGATAAATCATAAAATGCAATGCCAAAATCATCCATTGGTCTTCCATTGGAATTAACTCTAAACAAACATGAAAATCTAGCTTTAACACCAGTTATCGGAAAAAAGATAATGTCAGAATTAAATACACTGCTAACTTTATTTGTCCCGTCATACCCAATACCACCAACCCTAATCTGATTGCCCTGACCTGGAAATTGTCCGGTAATAACATGATTATTAAAATCATTTTGCCCAATCCATTCATTCTGTCCATTAAGTGCTTTATTTACTTCGTAACCTTGATTCTCGTCAAAATTTGAATAATATAAAATTGTTACTTCCTGAGTTGGATTGTAAAGATCGACAGGCTCTGTAAATTCAGATTGAATATTTCCATTTAAAGCACTCACCCGATACAGATAGCTATCTAAACTACTTAAAGTAAAATCGAGATAATAGGCTTCGTTGGGCTTGGTTATTGCTACAGTTGACCACCGATTACTATTACTGCTAAATCTTTCAATTTTAAAGCCTGTTTCATTATTTGAATTATCATCCCACGACATCCAACCTGATAATGAAGTTACACGCTTAATAACAAAATTGCTCGGCTTAATTGGCACTGCAATCGTTCCGGATTCAACACCATGAATGATAAGATCAGCATGTGTTAAAATACCTATATTGCCTGACTTCGTATCTTTAATTCGCAGAGTCCATGTTCCGCTAGCATCTTCTCCCCAGAAATGCGCACTCATAAAAGTAAAGTCATTGATATTATCTTCGCTATCAAATTTAGTCGCCTCAAGAAGAGTGCTGCTGGTTCCCTTTGGAGATACCAGCATGATTTCCAGTTCCCCTCTGGCTGCATGTGAAATTGATAGCCTGACTTGCACATGCTCAGTTCTAAAACTTGAAGTATTGATGGTGAAATTTTTGCTTAATAAAGAAAATGAAGAATTGGGAATAGTTGATGGCAGTCCACTTGCAATAACAGATAAGCTTTTTCGGGTACCCAGACTATTCCAGCTTTTTGCTAAATTTACTGCGGCACCAGCATCGACTAATCCGGCACCATATTTGAGATTAAAATTGAAAGGATTACTTGCTGCATTTGAAAACCAGCTGGGATCTAACGAATCATTTTTTTTTGCTGATCTCATCAATATCTCCTGAACATCACGCCAGTTTAGATTGGCATTTGCTTCCAGCATCAATGCAATAATTCCTGAAACAATCGGTGCTGCACCGGATGTACCACTAAACCTTCTGGTATATTCAATAGTATCCAAATCCTGATCAAAAGATGTGTTATTATATCCATCGTTATCTTTCAAATCACTGGTAATTAGATCACGGTTATTTCGATCACCCGAAGGTGCACTGATGATAATGTTGGATCCATTTTCAGAATAAGAAGTTTTTTTTCCATATTCATTTACTGCTGCAACAGCAATAGTGAAGGGTGAATTAGCATAACCATCTTTGTTTGAGTTATCATTTTTATCTCCGCCATTTCCATTAGCCCAAACAAAAATTGTGCCCTTACCTGACCTGCCATCGGTAGTCGCTTTTTCTAACGCTGCTAGAGCCAACGGACCCGGCCCGGAAATTATGTCACCAAAACCAGGCGGACCCCAACTGTTGTTTTTAATATCAATATCATCCATACGATGTAGAAATGTTTGTGCTTCTACAGAATCTGCAGTGAAATCTCCAATTAACCTCACGCCAACCAATCCTGCTTTTGGAGCAGATCCCGATACCCCTTTTCCATTAAACCCGCGCGCCACAGCAAGCCCGGCTACAGCTGTGCCATGACTATCTTCACCCGATGCTGATCCGTCATCAGCATTAATTGCTAAAAGATCGGGACTTGGATCATTATCATCATCACGAAAATCATAATTTAATGAGCTTTTGATATTTTCGATGAGATCAGGGTGATCCAATTGCAAACCATCATCAACAATTCCAATAACGACCCCATTTCCTTGATAGTCATCCCAAACATTAACGACATTAATATCAATGCCGGATTCTACTGAATTTCCCAAATGCCACTGATCAGAAAACAAAGTATCATCGGGTGTTGCATGTTTGGCATGAAGCCGTGATAATTGCAATTGGACTGTTTGTACTGTCGAATGCTGTTCAAGAAGATTGGATACTTTTAAAATTTGACTGTAGTCCTTTAAATTAAAAACATAAATATTACCGGGCAAATCCAAACGCCCCAAGTTTTCAGCATCAATTGTCTGGGCTATTTTATCAGCATCACTGCCCTCTTTCAAATTCACAGCCAATCGAGAAGTCAAAATTCGACGACTGTAGGGCGTCTTAGTTCTACCTTTAATATAGTATACCAATCGAGTCTCTTCTTTTTTTGAAGATTTTCTACTGCGAATAGTTTTTATCAAATTATCAGCAGAATTCTTTTTGGGTAATTTTTCAATGCTGGACTGACCTTTGCTTTTCAGAACATACAACTCATCTGTTGCTAAATATACCTCCTCGTTGAATGGGTGATTAAATCTTAGGCTATAGCCATTCAATTGAAATAATAACAATGCAATTATGAGGATCAATTGGGATTTCATTGAAGTTAGATTTTAACCTACCTACCAGAATGGCAAGTTTAATATTGCATGAATGCATTATTACTAAATGAATTTGATTGTAGGAAAATTATAAATTCCACAAACATATTAATATTCAATTTATATATTACCTAAACCATTCTTTATTGAAGGACTAAATGGCTATAAAAAAATCTGAATTATACAGCTCTCTCTGGGCAAGCTGTGATGAACTAAGAGGTAGCATGGATGCCAGTCAGTATAAGGACTATGTATTGGTGCTACTGTTTATGAAATATGTCTCCGACAAAGGGGGCGCTTTGATTGATATTCCCGAAAACGGCAGTTTCAAAGATATGGTGAAATTGAAAGGACAGGCTGATATTGGCGACAAGATTAATAAGATTATCGGTGAACTTGCTAAGGCTAACGACCTGGCAGGTGTGATTACCGTTGCTGATTTTAATGATGATGAAAAGCTTGGTAAGGGTAAAGATAAAGTTGACCGTTTAAGCAATCTGATTGAGATTTTTGAAAAACCGGAACTGGATTTCAGTAGCAATCGAGCAGAGGGTGATGACATTCTCGGCGATGCCTACGAATACTTGATGCGGCATTTCGCTACTGAAAGTGGTAAGAGTAAAGGACAATTCTATACTCCTGCCGAGGTCTCCCGTATTATAGCCAAAGTGATCGGTATTAATAAATCAAAAAGCCAGTCGGAGACTCTATATGATCCAACTTGCGGTTCAGGTTCTTTACTTTTGAAAGCGGCTGACGAAGCGCCTCATGGAATTACTATTTACGGGCAGGAAAATGATAATGCTACGCGCGCCCTGGCGGTGATGAATATGTGGCTGCACGGCAACCCGGCTTCTGAAATATTGCAGGGAAATACTTTGGCATCACCTGAATTCAAAGACGATATAACCGGCTTACTCAAAACATTTAACTTTGCCGTAGCCAATCCGCCTTTCAGTTTTAAGGCATGGACAAACGGCTGGGATCCCGGCAACGATGAGTACAAACGCTTTGAAGGGTACGATGCGCTGCCGCCAAATAAGAATGGTGACTTCGCATTTTTAATACACCTGATTAAATCGCTGAAATCAAATGGCAAGGCATGTATTGTTCTGCCTCTGGGTGTGCTATTTCGCGGAAATACCGAAGCCGATATCCGGAAAAAGTTAATTCAAAAAGGTTACGTCAAAGGCATTATCGGTTTGCCGCCCAACTTGTTTTACGGAACGGGCATTGCCGCATGTTTGATCGTTATTGATAAGGAAAACGCCAATAACAGCAAAGACGTTTTTATGATTGATGCCGGCAAGGGCTTTATCAAAGACGGTAACAAAAATCGCCTGCGTGAACAGGACATTCACAGGATTGTTGATACTTTCAACAACCGCATTGAATTACCAAAATATTCCCGCATCATCCCTGTTTCAGAAATTGCCGACCCGAAGAACGATTACAACCTGAATATTCCTCGCTACATCGACAGTCAGGAAGCGGAAGACTTGCAGGACATCGAAGCACACTTACTCGGCGACATTCCTAACCGTGATATTGACGATCTGCAAAAGTATTGGCAAGTGTATCCAACTTTAAAAAACAGTTTGTTCAAGAAAAGTAAACGGACAGGATATTCCAAGTTGTCCATTGCCAAAGAAGAAATTAAAAACACCATTTTTAAACATCCCGAATTTATTACTTTCAGTAAAAAGATGGATGCGGTATTTGCCCAATGGAAGAACAAAACAACCGATTACATAAAAGTATACGGCAAAGGGTTACATCCGAAGCTGGAAATTTACACAATTTCTGAAAGCCTGCTAAAGGCGTATGAAAACAAAAATCTATTCGATAAGTACGACGTCTACCAACACTTAATGAATTACTGGGCAGAAACCATGCAGGATGATATGTATGAACTGTCAGCCGATGGATGGAAAGCCGGTAATGAAGTAAAACGTATTGAAAAGAAAACCAAAAAAGGTAAAAAAGAAGTGGTAAAACAAGTGGCAGGAATTGAAGGATTGGAGGGCCGACTGATAACGCCTGAGTTAATTATTCAGGAATATTTTTCCAAAGACCAAAAGGCCATAGATGATTTGCTGACACAGACCGAAACGCTGAATGCCAAAATGGACGACCTGCGGGAGGAATACGGAGGTGAAGAAGGGTTGCTGAGTAATGCCATTGATGACAAACAAAAGATTAGCAAAAAGAATTTACAGAAAGCCATCAACGTAGAGACGCACGGCCGTGCGTCTCCAAATAATGACAATACCGAAGAATACAACATGTTAGTTGCCTACAAAAAACTGATGGAAGAAGAAGCAAATTTTAAATCAGATATAAAAAAAGCAATTTTGACTACCCAGGCCTTGTTAACAAAATATCCGATACATTTGCACAAGGACAGACAAAAGCTTTAGCAACTATTAATACTCATTTAGTAGAAACCTACTGGGAAATTGGAAAAAATATAGTTGAATTTGAACAAATGGGGAAAGAGAAATCTGAGTATGGCAGTGCATTACTTGAAAAGCTTTCAAAAGATCTTTCACTCATTCATGGGAAAGGGTTCAGTCGCTCCAATCTTAATTACATGCGATTGTTTTACAACAGATATCCAATTTGTGAGACGGTGTCTCACAAATTGAGTTGGTCACATATTTGCGAACTGTTAAAAAAGAGAAAGATGAGCTTTTAGTAAAATATGCCATGCACAATATTAGCTCACAACTCTTTGTCTCCAAATACCAACTCTATCTGCCAAACCGTGAGGAATTGAAAAAGGTTCTGGAAATTACATTGATGGAGGATGGTAACAATGACTGATATACCTCCAGGCTATAAGCAGACAGAAGTTGGGGTTATTCCGAGTGATTGGAAAGTGAACAGAATTGATGATATTGCTATAAAAGTTGGTAGCGGTATTACACCAACAGGGGGTGAACGAGTTTACAAAAAAGAAGGAAGACCTTTTATTAGAAGTCAGAATGTCGGATGGGGTAAATTAATTATAGATGACATTGTTTTTATTGATGAGAGCACACATAACTCTTTTAATTCAACAGAAATAAAAAAAAATGACGTGCTTTTGAATATCACAGGGGCATCTATAGGTAGAAGTGCAATTGCTAATGAAAGAATTGTTAGAGGGAATGTAAATCAACACGTATCGATTATCAGAGGTGATACAAATATAGTAGAATCGAGATATTTGTGTTACTTTTTGTTGTCTGGGTTAGGGCAAAAACAAATAAATGATTTTCAAGCTGGTGGTAATCGTCAAGGGTTAAATTTCGGACAAATTAAATCTATCAATATTTTTTTGCCGCCCACCAAAGCCGAGCAAACTGCTATTGCCACTGCATTAAACGATACAGATGTGCTCATTACCCAATTAGAAAAACTCATTGCCAAAAAACGAAACATCAAGCAAGGGGCAATGCAGGAGTTGCTGAAACCGAAAGAGGAGTGGACATGCACTACTGTTGAAAAATTGGGCAACCCTTATGGTGGGCTTTCTGGTAAATCTAAAAATGATTTTTTGGACGGCAATTATCCTTACATTCCATTCATGAACATAATGATCAACCCGATAATTAATAAAAATTATTTGGATTATGTAAAAATCAGTCCAACAGAAAAACAGAATAGAGCACTAAAAGGAGATTTATTTTTTAATAGTTCGTCCGAGACACCAGAAGAAGTTGGTATGTGCTCTGTATTATTAAATGATATTCCAAATCTATATTTAAATAGTTTTTGTTTCGGTTTTAGACTTAACAAAGAACTTAATAATAACGGACTATATTTGTCTTATTATTTCCGGAGCAATTACGGTAGAACAATTTTTTACATTTTGGCTCAGGGAGCTACAAGACATAATCTTTCTAAAAGCAATTTTATAAAAATTGAATTTCAAATTCCAGAACCAAAAGAACAAACCCACATCGCCAAAATCCTAACCGATATGGATACCGAAATTGAATCTCTGGAAAAGAAATTGGAAAAATACAAAATGATTAAGCAAGGGATGATGCAGAAATTATTAACCGGAAAAATTAGATTTGTGTAGTGGAAAAATTCCAGAATAAATATCGTATTCCATCGACGCGATTATCGTGGTGGAATTATGGCAGTAACGGTATATATTTTATAACCATTTGCACGGCAGGTCGAAAATATTTGTTTGGCAACATAATAAACAATAATTTGGTATTATCTGAAATTGGTATAATTGTTCAGCAGGAATGGGAAAAATCATTTAATATTCGTGAGGAATTATTTTGTGATGTATATGTTATTATGCCCAATCATATTCATGCCATATTACGAATTGCAAAAGACGTTTCCGACACAACGGACGTCGTAGAGACGCACGGCCGTGCGTCTCTACCGCGACAACCCCAATCACCGGATCAACCCCAATCACCGCGACAACCCCAATCACCGCGACAAACCCAATCACAGGATCAACCCCAAACACAACAACGACATACACCAAACAACGGTATTGCAAAACGTGAACCCAAATCAATATCATCATTTGTAGCAGGTTTTAAATCAGCGGCAACAAAACGGATTAATAATTTGCCTGTCCCATCAATATCATCTGTTTGGCAGACCCGATTTCACGATCACATAATACGAAATTTTGATGAATATCATCGTATCAAAAATTATATTCTGGATAATCCGGTAAATTGGCAGCATGATAAATTTTTTAATTCGGACAAACAATGAGCGATATCGGACAGAAAGAACGGCAAACCCAAAACCGTCTGATAGCCTTATTTCAAAATGAATTGGGTTACAGTTACCTCGGCAATTGGGAAGAACGGGAAGACAACAGCAATATTGAAGTAGAAATTTTAACCGATTGGCTCAGTAACAAAGGATACAGTAAAATTCTTATCGGCAAAGTTTTGTATGCGTTTAATAAAGTCGCTAACGATCAAAGTAAATCACTCTACGAAGTAAACAAGGAAGTCTATTCGATGCTTCGTTATGGTGTACCGGTACAATCCGAAATTGGCCACAACAAAGAAACCGTTTGGCTGATAGACTGGAAAAACCCTTTGGCCAATGATTTCGCTTTTGCCGAAGAAGTTACTATAAAAGGTATTCACAATAAACGCCCCGATATTGTGCTCTATGTAAACGGTATTGCATTGGGTGTGCTGGAACTCAAGCGAAGCACTGTTTCCAAGAGTTTAATCATGGTCTGGCTTACCAAATGGATTAGGGAATATAATCCAAATGGCAGAGTGCTTGTTATTACCGATCGAGATGAATTAGACAGACAAATTGAAAAAGTTTATAACGGGGTTTCGGAAAATATCTATCGTACCAAAAGCGGCAAGGATTTACTGCACAGACTCAACGACAACTCACCCTGGCTGATCTGTTCGCTGGTACACAAGTTTCGCGGGAAAGAAGAGGGAGATGTGGATGAGTATTTGCAGGAATTGAAAAACAATATACCAACCGATTTTAAAGCCAAAGGCGATCTTTATGTATTTGTCGATGAATGCCACCGCACACAATCAGACAAGTTAAATAAAGCCATGAAGGGATTTTTGCCCAATGCTATATTCATCGGGTTTACCGGCACACCGCTTTTGAAGTCCGACAAGCAAACAAGCATGGATGTTTTCGGAAAATATATTCACACCTACAAATTTGATGAAGCCGTATCTGACAAAGTTGTTTTGGACTTACGTTACGAAGCCAGAGATATTGAGCAAAAAATCAGTTCGCTTGAAAAAATTGATGAATGGTTTGATCTGAAAACTCGTGGGCTAACCGAGTATGCCAAAACCGAACTGAAACAAAAATGGGGAACGCTGAAAAAAGTATTCAGTTCAAAATCACGGTTGGAGAAAATCGTTATCGACATGATGCTCGACATGGAGAAAAAAGAACGTCTGCAAAATGGCAGGGGCAATGCTTTGTTAATTTCAGATAGTATTTACAATGCCTGCCGTTACTATGAATTGTTCAAGCAAGCCGGACTGAATAATTGTGCCATCATTACCTCATTTGTGCCTACTCATGCCGACATCAAAGGTGAGGAATCAGGTGAAGGATATACCGAGAAATTACAGCGTTTTGAGATATATCAAAAAATGCTGGCAGATTATTTCAACGAAAATCCTACTCAAGCGCTCAAAAAGGTTGAGACATTTGAACATGAGGTTAAAGAGAAATTTGTCGAAGAGCCTGCTCAAATGAAATTGCTAATAGTGGTTAACAAACTGCTCACCGGTTTCGATGCACCTCCTGCCACTTATTTATACATTGACAAAAAAATGAGTGACCATGGATTATTTCAGGCAGTTTGCCGGGTTAACCGTTTGGATGGAGATGACAAAGATTACGGATACATCATCGATTACATGGATTTGTTCGATAGTCTTAAAGGCGCATTTAAAGATTACACATCGAATGCATTTGATGCTTACGAAAAATCAGATGTAGAGGGTTTGCTTAAAGACCGTTTAAAAAAAGGCAAAGAACGATTGGACGAAGCAATGGAAGCGATCAAAGCATTGTGCGAAGCGGTCGATCCGCCCAAAGATATCTTGGCTCATATACATTACTTTTGTGGTATGAATACTGAAAACCCTGATGAACTTAAAGAGACGGAACCCAAACGCGTTGCTTTGTATAAGCTTACTATTTCACTCATTCGGGCGTATGCCAATATAGCCGATGAAATGAATGATGCAGGTTACACGGATAAGGAAACCGAACAAATCAAGATTGATGTTAAACATTATGAAATTTTGCGTAAAGAAATACAGCTTGCCAGCGGCGACTATGTAGACTTAAAGCAGTTTGAACCTGCCATGCGTCATTTAATTGACAGCTATATTGGCGCCGAAGAAAGTCGGATGCTTGCCAACTTTGATAATTTGAGTCTGGTGGAATTGTTGGTAGAAAAAGGAGAAGAAGCCACAAAAGTTTTGCCAAAAAATATACAAGCCGATAAAAAAGCTATGGCAGAAACCATTGAGCATAATTTAAGAAAAGTAATCATTGAGGAAAGACCGACAAACCCGATCTATTACGAAAAAATGAGTTTGCTTTTAGACGAGTTAATCAAACTAAGAAAAGCAGCAACTTTGGAATACGAAAAGTATTTGAAGAAAATCATTGAGCTTTCAGCAAAGATTAAACAGCCAAATGTAACTGCTGAATATCCTACTTCCATGAATACAAATGCAAAAAGGGCTTTGTATGATAACCTTGGCAAAAATGAAGAATTGGCAAAAGAATTAGACCATAAAATCCTGACAACAAAAAAAGATGATTGGCGTGGTAATAAAATTAAAACACGTGAAGTCCAATATGCTATTAAAGAAGTTTTGGAGACACATCCGGTTGACGACGTAAAAGCCAGGGTTTACAATATACTTAATCTAGTAAAAAATCAGAAAGATTACTAATGAAATGTATATCCATAAACGACATTACAATTGAGGTCGTTCAAAAAGATATAAAGAATCTACATCTTGCCGTTTACCCGCCAACAGGCAGAATTCGTATCGCTGCACCGCTATGTGTAAATAATGATGCCATTCGCCTATTTGCAATATCAAAGTTAGGTTGGATAAAACGACACCAACGTAATTTTAAAGGTCAGGAAAGAATAGCGCCTAGAGAATATAGAAACAGAGAAAGCCATTATTTCCAGGGCAAAAGATATTTGCTGAATATTATAGAAAATAATGCGCCACCTAAAGTAGTTGTGAAAAATAAAACTTATATTGACCTCTATGTCAGACCTGAAACATCGACTGTCAAGCGACATGAAATTATGAACGAGTGGTATCGTCAGGAACTAAAAAAATTAATCCCTGAACTCGTTGAGAAATGGAAAAATGAAATGAACGTAAAGGTTGATGAATGGCAAGTAAAACTTATGAAAACAAAATGGGGTTCGTGTAATATTGAAAAAAAAAGGATTTGGCTCAACCTTGAATTAATTAAAAAACCTGTTAATTGTCTAGAGTATATCATTGTACATGAAATGGTGCATTTATTAGAGAGACACCATAACGACAATTTTCTTTACTACATGGACACCTTTTTGCCTAACTGGATTCAACTAAAAAAAGAATTGAATAAATTACCGATAAGTCATGCAAATTGGAGTTATTGAAATGGTCAGTTATTAAATGAATATAACGAGAATAGAAATTATTTCCTAAAATTGATTCTTGCCATGTGGTCATACACTACCCTTAATAAATTCTAAATTAATCTTTCCTCAGAATGTCATTAAATATTGGATTTATTTCAACACGGTTTGCCGGCACTGATGGAGTTTCTCTGGAAAGTGCCAAATGGGCAGAAGTGCTCTGGCTGGATAAACATGTCAGCCATTGGTACAGTGGACGGAGCGATCGTCAACCTGGTATGTCTCTTTGTATTCCTGAAGCTTATTTTGGTCATCCTGAAAACGTTTGGATTAATGAACGTATCTGGGGAAACACAGTTCGTGACAGGCTCGTTACCAACAGAATTCACGAACTGACTAACTATTTAAAAAGTACCCTTTACCATTTTGTTGAACGATTCGGCATCGATTTGTTGATTCCTGAAAATGCCCTGACTATCCCGATGCATGTTCCGTTAGCCATGGCCGTCACAGAATTTTTGTCGGAAACCAAAATGCCTACAATCGCACATCATCATGATTTCTATTGGGAACGTACACGATTTTCAATCAATGCGGCTCGCGAGTTTTTAGATATGGCATTTCCTCCTTTTAACACCAATATACGACACACCGTTATTAATCAGGCAGCACAGGAACAACTCGCCTTGAGAAAAGGTGATGGCGCTACACTGATACCCAATGTATTCGATTTTGATAATCCTGCACCAAAAATTGATGAATATATCCGCGACTTGAGAGCAGATATCGGATTGGCTGATGATGATATTTTTATACTGCAACCAACACGAATCGTCCCGAGAAAAGGTATTGAACATGCTATAAAACTTGTTGGAAAATTAAATGACCCTAAGTGTAAGCTAGTTATTTCTCATGAAGCCGGTGATGAAGGTCTGGAGTATAAAACATTAATTGAAGAATTAGCTAAAGATGAAAATGTCGATTTGCGATTTATTTCTGACAGAGTGAGCGAATTGAGACAATACGATGCAGATGGCAGAAAAATATATACACTTTGGGATTTATATCCACATGCCGATTTAGTTACTTACCCCAGTACCTATGAAGGCTTTGGCAATGCTTTGCTCGAAGCTATCTATTTTAAATTACCGGTCATTATAAACCGTTATTCAATATTCATTCAGGATATTGAACCAAAAGGATTTAATCTGGTTCTGCTAGATGGATTCATTACAAATAATGTTGTTAATACAGTTAAACGACTGTTAGCAGAACCCGAATATCGTAAAGATGTGACTGAACATAATTTTGCAGTCGCACAAAAATTCTACAGCTACGAAATATTGAGAAGATCACTCCGAATTTTAATAACCTCTTTAACCGGTTGGACACCAGATGTGAAATGATAGTTAGAATTGAAAATTTGGAAACCAGAAACCATAAAACAGAATTCAGGAAATTAAAAATCAGGGAATTGAAAATTGAAAATAATTAAAAAACAGTTATTCGATAAAATAACCCGACGTCTGAAAAAGTTATACGGTCATCGAGCCGACTTATTGGCAGAGCGACTTTATATGCTCATTGGACGTTATGGAATTGATCCCGCGAAACAGGGTACAACTAAACGATGGAATGAAAATGATATCATAGTCATTACATATGCTGATTCAGTTAAGGAAGAAGATCACGCACCCTTAACAACATTAAAAAATTTCCTGCATGAACGTATTGGAGATTTAATAAAAGTCGTCCACATATTACCCTTTTGTCCATCCTCATCAGACGACGGTTTTTCCGTAATCGACTATAATAATGTCGATCCGGAATTTGGAACCTGGCAGGAAATAAAAAATTTAGGTAGTGATTATGATCTTATGTTCGATTTAGTTCTCAATCATTGCTCTGCTAAAAGTGCCTGGTTTAGAGATTTTCAAATTGGAGTGGCACCCGAACGACATTATTTTATCGAGATGGATCCGGAAACTGATTTATCACAAGTCACTCGACCAAGA
Organism: Opitutales bacterium; assembly: GCA_021772565.1. Taxonomy (GTDB): domain Bacteria; phylum Verrucomicrobiota; class Verrucomicrobiia; order Opitutales; family JAJFLR01; genus JAJFLR01. The sequence continues at coordinate 26,686 of JAJFLR010000053.1, forward strand.
TCCTCTCCCCTACTTTTAAAAACTTATACTGCTGAAGGAGAAAAAAATGTTTGGACAACATTTAGTGCAGATCAAATTGATCTTAACTGGCCAAACCCGGATGTGCTTTTTGAATTTCTAAATATCATTCTCGTTTACGTAAATAACGGTGTGAGAATTCTCCGTATGGATGCTGTCGCTTTTTTATGGAAAAAAATTGGGACAAACTGTTTGCATCAACCTGAAACTCATGAGGTCGTAAAACTTCTGAGAGATTTTCTGGAAATCGTCGCACCAGAAGTCATTATATTAACAGAGACCAACGTGCCTCATAAAGAAAACATCAGTTACTTTGGCAAAGGTGATGAAGCCCATATGGTTTACCAGTTTAGTCTACCGCCGCTACTCCTGCACGGCTTACTTTCCGAAAATTCAGAAATGATAACTGATTGGGCATCGAGTTTACCCAAAATTTCTAAAGACTGCACATATTTAAATTTCACTGCTTCTCATGATGGAATCGGCGTTAGACCTCTTGAAGGAATATTAACTAAAAAGGAACTGGATGGGTTATGCGACAATATAAAAACTCGCGGCGGATTAATATCTTACAAAAGCAATAGCGATGGCTCATCAAGTCCGTATGAAATGAATATCACTTATGTCAGTGCTTTAAGTGAAAAAGATAATGACAAATTGGGCACAGATCGATTTATTTGCTCACAGGCAGTTACACTTTCAATGAAAGGTGTTCCGGCAATTTATTTTCACAGTCTAACGGGAACTACAAATCATTATGAAGGTGTTGAGGAAAGTGGTATCAATAGACGTATCAACAGACGTAAATGGGATTATGATGAACTGACAGATATCATCGATGATAAATCAACATCAAATTATAAAATCATAACGCGATACAAGGATTTGTTGAAATGCAGAAAATCTCACAAAGCATTTCATCCGAATGCTGATCAAGAAATTTTAAATATCAACAAATCAATATTTGGATTTACTCGAACATCCACAGATAAAAGTGAAACCATTCTCTGCCTTTTTAATTTCTCAAAGAAAATCCAGAAAATAAATATATCTGATATAAATTCTATTGCAGCTAAAAGTAAAAAGTTGACAGAGCTGATTATTGCAAAATCTATAAAAGATAAAAAGAAAGTTGTTCTGAGCCCATATCAGGCTGCCTGGATTTTGTGTGACTGAATTTCCTGGTAGGGCTCGAGCTTGGATGCTGTTGAAAAAAGAAAATTAAAGTTTAATTGGCAACCCCTTATGTCATTGCGAGCCATCGGTAAGATGGTGCGGCAATCCATCTAGATTCCACGGTCTGGGTCAAAATAAGATAAATATTTCCCTACCATAATTTGAGGCGAAAGCCTCTTTGGAGTGCGGCGGCCCTCGGCGTGAGCTCGGTCGAACGCTGGCGCCATTGACTTAAGAAAATTGAATATGGGTATAATATTCGCTATCACCGTTTTTGTAATCATATGGCTGGGCTTCAGCTTGCTGAATGCCTCGTGTTTGCAACGTCGTATCTCACTTTGCTCGTTTTTAATGTTTTCTGAAATCGTCGCCAGGCATTGACCAAGGTCAAGCCCTACAATTTAAGAAGACCGTACAATTTAAGAAATCCTTAAGTCAACGGCAGTGGCGGCAAGCCCTCGGTGTGAGCTCAGTCGAACACTTGACGCCGCAGTGCGGACAAATTGAAAGCGTCGTGGAAGTCGTGCGTAGACTCTGGAAATTTAATTCGTTTATTTCCGTGACCTTTAAAAGCGGTGCTGCAAGCACCGCACTCCAAAGAAGCTGCGCTTCAGGGATTGCTGTCTTTGAGTAACTACTCAGCATGGCACTGGATATCAAATATTCTTCTGAATTTC
>JAJFLR010000054.1 GCA_021772565.1 Opitutales bacterium
CGTTGTCGTAATCGTAATCGTTGTCGTGATCGAGATTCAACGATTACGATTACGACAACGACAACGACAACGACAACGAAAGTGATAAATGACGGGATTTAAACTTGCGATTGTAAATCAGTAATAACGGTCAAATTACTGAGGTCTGGACAAAAGGGGTAAGCCATTTACTTTCATTTTTCAACAGCCTCCAAGTTCGATGACTTGTATGAAGACTAAGCAACTTGAGGCACTCCGCTAGCGGAGGCCCTACAATGAAATTCAGAAGAATAATTGATATCCAGTGCCATGCTGAGTGTTTACCTACTATCAGTCAATGCATTCAAGATAGGACATTGCCTATGGCTAACATTCCCCGGACAAGCAACCGACAATTTTTTTAAGGCATTGCGCATGCGCTTTAAGTATCTGATTTTCTGCTCAATTTCTTCCATTTTTTCGAGCGCTATATCTTTGAAAATTTCGCAATCTGATTTAATATCCTCACTCAATGCAAGTAGTTCTCTGATTTCTCTGAGGGTAAAGCCAAGCGCTTTTGATCGTTTGATGAAATGAATGCGCGTTATGGTATTTTCAGGGTATTGGCGATAACCCGAATCTGACCTTGGAGGTGCCGCGATTAGTTTTTCACGTTCGTAAAATCTGATCGTTTCAATTCCCAGTCCCGATTCCCTGGCAACTTTCCCTATGGTTAATCCTGTCATTCCTGTAATTATAACTCTATAGTTTACTACAGAGTCAAGTGTTGAAACGATTACTAACACGATTTACAATCAAACGCTTTAATGGCAGCGTATATAGCAAAACCATCACAAGTATAAATGCTGAAATCTTATTGAACATTCCAATAGGGGTATTTTTCTGCACTTCGATATTCATAACGATTTCATGGCTGACCGTATGGTCAAAAATAAAACCTGCTATCCACGCTACAATAATGAGGGTAGAAAGGTAAACAAATGTTTCACATTTGCCAATTATTCGGAATAACGCAGTGATGGTTGTCGTGTTTGTTGCCGGGCCGGCGATTAACAGAACTAATGCAGCTCCCGGAGAAAATCCAATTTGAATCAAGGCCAAAGCGAGAGGAATAGAACCCGTGGCACAAACATAAAGTGGAATAGCAAATAAAGTGACAACGCCATATTCAACAATGCTATTTCCCAATAAGGGACGCAATGTATCTTCTGAAATTACTGCCATCATTAAACCTCCCAATAAAATGCCGATGAAAATATAATTACCAATTTCGTGCGGTAACGCGACAAAGCCTTCATAGAGACCGTTACGGATTCGCTTTTTCCAGTTAATCGGTATCGAGCTATATGCTTTTGGATTTTGCTGACAACAGGAATCCATATTGCCGAAATGCACATTCTTTTTTGAATTATTTGCTTGATCTGCCGGCTTCGTTACTGAAATCAAATTAATGAAAATACCCGCTAACATACCGGAACAAAAGTCTGCCAATAATCGTGCAATAGTGAAAAATCCTCCCATTAAACTATAACTGGCGGCGATACTGTCTATTCCCGTCTGTGGCGTAGTCGCAGTAAATGCAGCGACAGCGCCGGGCGAAGCGCCCTGTTTTCTGAGACTGGCAGCAACCGGTATCACACCACACGAACACAATGGTAATGGTATGCCGATTAGAACTGCTTTTAAGACACTTGATAAATTGTTTTTCAAGAGATGCTTTTTAATAAAATCGTCAGTGACAAACTGCGAAAATATTCCAGCTAAAGCAAAACCCAAGAGCAAGAATGGCGCCATGAGTTGAGTCAATGTCCAAATATTTTTTACTGTTTCAATTGCTATCTCATTCATCGTAATCTTCTGATTCTTTAATTTTCATTAAAAATTAAAACGAAAACTTGTCGTTACAATAAAATCATTTTTCAGCGCCGTGCCATTGAGGTTTTGCAGGATGGGGAATTGCGCTGCTGCTTCAATTATAAAGCGTTTCGTAACATACTGCATTCCGGGTGCCAGATACCAGGCAACACCTCCTGAGTCAGGGTCGTTATTGCCGGCAATTTCGTTTTGCTGCTGCCAATAAAAATTACTTTCGAGCACGCCATAGAAATAATCCGGCGTTCCATAACTTAATTTTTTTGGCAATAAGCGGTATTGCGCCGAGAAATCAGCACGTACTGCGTCGCCGAATTTAAACCCATTAGCTTTTGTATTTGCTTCATAGGCTAACGATGTATCGACTTGAAAATCCACCCGGGACCAGGTTAATACAGCACCGCCGAACGCATCCCATGATCCGGAACCGAGTTGAAAGGGTTGAGGAAACTTGCCGAGACTATCAGAGTCGCTATCTTTGCCTGTTGGCACCTCAATACCTCCAAACAGCGCAAATCGTGTCGTCTCCTGAGGTCGATTTTGTTGATAAATTGTATAGCGGGTAAAAATCTTCAGGTCGCCTACCCCGGATGTTTTACGGATTGTCCGCCCCGTTAGTATTTCTGAATCCGAACGTTTATTCAAGTAAGGCACGACGCCGAATAGTGTCCATTTCTCATTGAGTCCGTAACCGAATACAACCGGAGATGCCCCAACCGTTAGCTCACGATTTGCCGTGGTTGGATCGTCTGTCGATTGCAGATATTTTATTTGACCTCTTAGAAGATATTCCCCTTCAGCTATTGGCAGAGCTGTGTTAAAGAGAATGGGGGCTGCCGGAAGAATATGCGGCAATACCACTGAAATAATCGCATAAAACCATCTATTTTTCATTTTCAAAACCGAAAGCTCCGGTTAAGTTTTCCGGTAGTAATTGTATCGATGTTACCGAAAGGTGAAATACGTTTGACTCACCTTTATCAATGATTCCGCTAACCAGAACAGTATGGTTCGTTTTCTGTATTTCGGCGAGTGATTCATGGCCCTTTTTATCTGCTGATTTCCTGGTCTCGGTAAGCAGTATTTTCAGTGACGAATGGCTGACATTCAAGAAGTATTGCTCGTGCTGTTTAGTTATTATACCTTTTGCTGTTACCGTCGTTTTGCCGGATGAAAATCCGGCCTTTCGTACAGCATTATTCAAATCCTCTACAGAGGTGAATGTTTTATCGTTTATTGTAATATGAGTATTGCCGGTTTTTAAATCAATTTCGGCCTGAGCAACGCCATCGACCGCCTTTAATTTTTGCTCAAGGCCGGATATACAAAACGGACAAGTCAACCCTTCTACCTCAATATTTACTTCTTTAATTTCAGCAAATACAGCACTTGTTTGAAAGAACATGCCAATTAATGCCGAAACAATAAATTGCTTATTCAGTAATGCGAATAAATGCCGAAGTCGCCATTTTTTTTTAGTTTTCGAATTCATTTTTTCTCCTATTAACTTTAATTTATAGCTTACTATTTGTACCACAACAGTCCTCACCTTCATCCTGTTGAATCGGCGGACAGGCAACGTCGCCATAAGAACAATATACACAGCAATCACCTTTTTTCGGTCGCAGTGCTTTACCGCAGTTGGGACATTTCCAGTAAACCTGACAGGCATCCGTCGGCATAGTCTCTTTGGATTTATTGCCGCATTCGGGACATGTTATAATTGATGCCAGTTTTATCATTGTTAGTTCGGGGCTAGGAATAACGTATATTGATCATTTGTTTTTGCATTCAAGATTTTGTCAACAGAGGTTTTATTCTGGTCATACGCCACGCGTGCATTACCGGTTTTCCAGTTTACTTTTGCATCTAATACCCAGGGTGTTTTTATGAGTGCTTCTTTAATGCCGACCGCACAGCCTGCGCAGGTCATGCCGTCAATTTTTAATTCCGCAACCGATGTTTGCGAAGATGACCAGATAGCTGAATTAGCGGAATCGGGTGATAGTCTGTCATTGGCAATACCTGCAAGAAACGGCAGCAGAGCATATTGCATAATGGCATAGAAGACAAAACCGGTGCCAAAAATTAATCCGATTAGCTGAATATCTTTCAAGCGGTTATTTATCTTGCAGCAGCGATTTCTTTTTCTAATCGCAAGCCATGAGGCACCGGCCAAAATCAATAATCCAATGGTTATGAAAACCGGTTTATACGCATCCATGCCAAGAAATGCTGCTGTGCCACCGACACCTATGAGCACAGGTATTATCGGCCCCAGGCAACAAAGTACCCCAAACAAACCGCCGGTTATGCCTAACCTGACTATCCATTTTGCTTCATTCATAAAAATATTATACACCCTGTAGTTAACTAAAGGGTCAAGAGTTTTATTGCGGGCGAGAAGCAAATGGAATTATCCTTAATGCTTATAAATGTCTTTTCGATGTCTGATTTTAACTACCGATACAATTAACTCTCCATCATTAATATGGTATAGAATCCTATAGTTTCCCTGCCTAACTCTATACTTTTCTTCGCCTGATAGCTTAATTGATCCCTGTGGCCAAGGGTCACTTGATAATCCCCGGATTTTATCTATTATTTTCTTTCGATTCTTTTTGGGAATTTTATCAATATCCTTAAAAACAGAAGGCTTAATTAAAACTTTATAATTTTCCACTTCGTTTTAATTCTTTAACAAAACTTTCAAAACTAATCGATTTCTCATTACGTCTTTCTTCAAAACTATTCAAATCATCCAAGTCCTCAGACAAAGATTCTTTGACTGAGATATTCACCAATTCAGACAATGAAACACCTGTCTCTACAGCTTTTAATTTTATAGCTGTATGTAACTCTTCATCAAAATATACCGTTGCTCTTTTCATAAATTCAAGGTTGCGCTTAAACGTTAAAACGTCAATTTATATTTTTGTCGAACATCTGGAATGTTGTGCCGAGCGAATCGCGAATATCGGGAAAGAGAGCTAAAAGCCATCATTGTAAGATATTTATGAACTTTCCAGAAATCGGCGTTTTAAGGTAAAGAAAAGCACTCCGAAAATAACGTATATAGTGGATATAACTAAACCACCATTATCAGATGTTACCCAGTCTATTAAAAGTCCAAAACCGGCACCTAGTAGAAAACTGAGAAATAGTGAGCAATAAAGCCAGATTTTCCAGGGATCGACATTGTGTCCTGCAAGGCACATCCCCGCTGCTTGTCCGAAGTCAGTGACAATTCCAGTGATGTGTGTTGTACGAAGAATGGCACCCCGATATCGTGTTGCCAGTGCATTCTGGAGGCCTGATGCAAAGGCAGCGAGCGGCAATGCAATACCTGGATGGTTACGTTCCATGAGGGTTGCGATACCAAAGATAATTCCAATAGACATTAGAGAACGGCCGTAAGGTCGTTCAAGATTAAATCTCGGATGATGAATGACTAAGCCGGCAGTTATTGCACCCATAATAAATGCGATAGTTATCAGTAGCAGCGTTATAGCAGCAGCAATTTCCGCATTAGAGTGGTAATTATGGATATAGAGGCGAAGGATGTCTCCGGCAAGATAACCAACAGCAAAGTTCAAAAGTCGAACAAAGTGTATATTGATCGCTGCAGATAGAAAACAGAGAATACAAGCTCCGGCGGCAATCAAATGTTGTGGATTATATTTGATAGTCCGATGGGCCATTTTTAATATTTAAAATATATACTATTAATTCACCTGCATTTTGGCTGATACATTTTTCATGCGATGGTAACGAATTATCATACATTTTTTTAATTTGTTATGAATAATATTTTTTGAAAAGATAACTGAGTATTACAACTCAAATCTTCATAGAATCTAATTTCAGGTCTAATTTGTGATATAATCAATTTCAGTATGTTGGACAAAGTCTTACTGACAATTTTTATTTGCTCATTATTAAATTCCGGAAAATGCATTAAATAATTTGATGTATATTTAGAGTTCTAAATATTTATCAATGTTGTATGGTTCAATACTCTATTAAACAAAAAAATTAATTTCTTTCATAGTTAACGTGCGTTAGAATTTTGCCGGATACTGAGTTTTACCTTTATTTATGAAAACTCATAAATTTTTCAGAGACTTTCGAGCACGATATATTCGTGTTTCAACTGCCTTGATACTAACTCCTAAAACTTTTGCACAATCTTCATAGGAATTGTCTTCCAATACACAAAAGATGAGAGGAAATTTTAGTTTGTCCGGAAGATTATGTATGGCCGTTTGTATTGCTTCAAGATTTTCGCTTTGCTCTAATTTTTCGTTAGCGAGCCTGTCGGAATCAATGATTGAATCTTTTAGTGAGCGGTTATTATTGTCATGTATCGATGCGTCAATTGAATGTTCAACGGACCTCTTTTTGTTTTTTCGATGGTGATCATGGCACAGATTTCTGGCGATAGTAAATACCCATGTTTTTACTGTGGCTTTGGGGTTAAATCGATCAGCTTTAAAAAATACCCTAACAAAAGTTTCTTCTGTTAATTCTTCAGCATCTGCTTCATTGCCAGTGTATCGCAATATAAAATGAAACACAGCAGTTTTATGCCGAGACATTAATTTTCTGAGACTGCTTTCATCGCCCTGTTTTATGGCTTCGATAGATGTCAGATCACTGTCCATCTATATCAATATTTTCATTGAGGTTTACTTAGAGCCTGAACAGCAAACTGTTTAAGTTTTTCTCGCTTTTCAGGCGTTAGCACTTCAAACATGTCATAATAATGTTTAATTGCTAATTGTTGAAGATTCCCATGTATAGCATGAATTTCACTTACTTTGGCAGTCACTTCAGGAGTATATTTATCATTACTCTGAAGTAGTTTGGAAAGCTGAGCTATTTTATCTTTAAATTCCTTTTCGAGCTCATATTTTCTGGATTGATATTTCTTTTCAAATGCATGAATTTTTTCTTCTTCGGATTGAGTTAATTCGAGTTGATCATGGAGCCATTGGTGGGGTTCATCAGATTTGGGATTATTTTTGTTATGTGCAATAATAGAAAATGTCGTATAACATACTGAGATACAGAGTACAACCAATACAACTATAAATGCAAAGACCCTTATTACCACTTTACGCTTATCTATCATAAGTAAGATTTTATTTAATGATAAATTGAAAACTTTGAGAATCAGTCACTGTGTTAAACCCTAAAGCTTTATTAGCCAAATAGTTGGTTGTTTCCAAATAGTTCAATTTAATTAGAGATACTGAAACTATTGAACTTAAAATTACGACAATAGCAAAAGTTGATATAACAAATCCTGTTTTGTTGAACAATAGATTCAACCAACCTAAAGTGCTTTCATCCGGAAGGCTTCTTTGTTGTATCTTTCTCAATACGTTAGTTTCAAGATTTATTGGACATTCAGGTAATGAGTTATCATGAATTCGTTTTATTATTTTATCTATAACTATATCTTTCATAATATTGTTTAACGTATTTATTAAAAAATAGACTCAAAAAAATTTAATAAAATTGCAAATTAATCGCCAAGTTTGAAAATACTGACAGATCAAAAATGGAGGGACTTCCCTCGTCGGCATTGAATTAAGTGGACAGGAATGTTAACAAGGAAATAAGTGTGTGTTTACTTCAATTTAAATTTTTTTTCAGGATAAATTCACCGGATCTATATCGAGAAGCTCAATCACATCTTTATCAAATTTAAAGTTTTTTCTAATTTCGGCAAGATGTGGAATAATCCTGGATACATTTTTGACAAAATACCAAACCTGAAAACGGTATTGGTCTTTCATTTTTTCTATCGGTGCGGGTGAAGGCCCCCTGATTTCAAGTGGATGTAATTTTGCATTTTTTTTCATTTCATTTTCCAGGTGCTGTACCCACTGTTGGGCATAAAATGAAACCTTATCCGGATTTCTTCCTCTAAACAGATGACGGATCAAATGCCTGAATGGAGGATAGTTATACGACTTTCGTTGTTCAAGTTCTTCTTTGAAATATCCATCAAAATCTGCTCGTCGAGCAAATTGGATCGGTGCACTGTAAGGCAAAAAAGATTGAGCGACCACTTCTCCCGACTGGTCACCTCTGCCACTTCTTCCGGCGACTTGAACCAATAATTGAAAAGTGCGCTCTGATGCCCTGAAATCTTGAATATGTAAAGATAGATCCGCATCGATTAACCCAACTAATGTTACATTAGGAAAATCCAGCCCTTTAGCTATCATTTGCGTGCCGACAAGAATATCAATTTTACCGATTTTGAAATCAGAAAATATTTTGCGAAACAAATTTTTCTTCTGCATCGAATCTGAATCAAGTCGAACAATTTTAGCAGTTGGTAAAAATTTTTTAACTATGTCTTCAACTTTTTGAGTCCCCATACCACGCCATCTTATTTTTTCCGATTGGCACTTGGGACAATATTTTGGGGCCTGATTTTGTTTACCGCAAATATGACATTTTAGTTTTTCGTCAGTGCGATGATAGGTCATGGCAATACTACAATGTTCACATGTTTCAATATGTGAGCAATCAGGACAGAGCATACTCGAAGAATAACCTCTACGATTAATAAATAAAATAGCTTGTTCCTTGTCTTCAAAACGTTGTTTTAACTTTTCTATTAACATTCGTGATAAAACCACATGTCCTTTTTGATTGATTACTTCTCTGGTCATATCCACGACGTGTACTAGCGGAAGACTTCGATTATCAACACGATTCAAAATTTTATTAATACTGTATTTCCCAATTTCTACATTGTAGAGAGATTCCAAAGATGGAGTTGCGGACCCCAATAAACAAACAGCGTTATTTAACCTGGCACGATAAATGGCAACATCTCTCCCGTGATATCGCGGTGATTCATCTTGTTTGTAAGCCGGTTCGTGTTCTTCATCGACAATTATCAAACGTAAATTTTGCACAGGCGCAAAAACAGCAGAGCGTGGACCGACAACAACATTTGCTTCACCAGTCGCCAATGAGTGCCAGGCATCCAATTTTTCTCCTTCCGAAATCATACTATGCCAAACAATAATTTTTGAGCCGCATTCATTTTCTAATCTGGATCGAACCTGACCGACCGTTTGAGGGGTAAGTGCGATTTCCGGCACCAGAAGAATTGCGCCACCTCCGCCAGCAACCACTTTTTTTAGAAGATGAATATAAACTTCAGTTTTCCCGGAACCAGTTACACCGTGCAGTAAATGTGATTTAAATTTGTGACGATCTATACTTTCGCCGATATCCATCACAGCAGTTTCCTGTTCCTGATTAAGAATAATTTTTTTTGGCAGAGTAGTTTCACTAAAACCTATTTCGTCATCGTAGACAGTTCTATTAATCTGCGTTAAATTTTCCTTTATAATCTTTTTGTCGATCAATGTTTTGCAGCTACTCGAATTCACACCTAATCGATTAAGAACTTTTGATTTTTGAACTGCATTAGTTTGTTGGCTTAAAAAATTATAAAGCTTCGCCTGTTTGGGTGCTTTTTTTTGTAACTGTATCAGTGATTCGGCATCCAATTTATTATCAATTTGAATAAATAAATTACTCTTCAACCCCATGCCTTTTCTAGCAGCAGTGGGAATTATTGCTTCCAGCACAGAGTCATAGGTAAGCGCATAGTAAGATCTCATCCAAACAACCAACTTGATTAATTCAAAAGTTAGTACTGAGAAAGGATAAACAATTTGCAGAATAAATTTTAGTTTATTCACCGGACAATCATCCGGCGCAACTAAATCAGAAACTATCGCCAGCTCTGTGCGACTTAATAAAGGTACTCGAACTAGCTGTCCAATTTTAATATCATTACTAATTGTTAGAGGAACTTTATAACCTAAAACTTTATCAAACCCGGTCAGAGGAAAAACGGAAATTGCCTGAGTAGTTTTTTCTTTCATTCAAAAAAATGAGTATCAAATTAAAATTGGGAGACAAAACAAAAGTGAGATTAATTCATAGTTATAGCATCTGAAACTGTGACGAGAAAAGCGGTGCTGAAGCACCGTACTCCAGAGAAGCTACGCTTCATGGAAAGTCTTTGAGACGAAGTCTCTTTAAAGTACGGCGTTTCAGTGCCGTCTACGGTCGAACCAACACAGTGTCATAGTATTCGAATTGATGACTTTCTCTCACTCCTTTTACCCTCTATCACCATCGGAATTAAAAAATATCGAGCCCGCTACAGATAACCGTTTCACTGATACCGAAAGTGAATGCTAAAATTAAATCTCAGCCAATTCGCCATTTTGATAACGAATACACGCAGTCTTTTGACCTGCACCAATTTCAAACAACTTGATTTCTGATTTTTGACAAATATCCTTAACAAATTCGCAACGCTCTTGAAATGCACATCCAACAATCTCATTCGATAAATCCGGTGGCATTCCCTGAATAGTATACAAATCCTCACCTTTTTCCTGCAATGAAGGTATTGATTTTTGTAAAGCTCGAGTGTAAGGATGTTTCGACTTATAATAAATATTATCAATCAACCCGGACTCCAATATTTTTCCGGCATACATAACGTTTACCCGATCACAGATTCCTGCGACTACCCCCAAATCGTGAGTAATAAAAATTATTGCGGTACCGGTATCTTTTTGCCGTTGCTTAATTAATTCTAAAATCTGTGCCTGAACAGTTACATCGAGTGCAGTAGTCGGTTCATCAGCGATCAGGATTTCCGGTTGTGTAATTAAAGCCATTGCAATCATCACTCGTTGAAGCATGCCGCCAGAAAATTCGTGCGGGTAAGCATGTATCCGATTTGCAGCATCATGAATCCCGACCTCTTCCAAAGCTTCTATTGCTTTTCTAGTAGCGTCCTTTTTATTGTAATTTTCATGATAAATTAATGGTTCAATCAATTGTGTTGAAATTTTTAAAAATGGGTTGAGAGAAGTCATAGGGTCTTGAAAAATCATTGAAATTTTTTTTCCCCGAATAGACCTTAAATTCTTTTTTGTGGTATTGAGTAAATCTGTGCCAGCAAACAGAGCACTACCACTTTCAATTTTTCCCGGTGGTTCGGGAATCAATCCCAACAATGCGTGAATCGATACAGATTTTCCCGATCCCGACTCACCCACAATTCCGAGAGTTTCGCCTTTTTCTATGGAAAACGAGATATCATTAACAGCTCTAACAATTCCATTACGTGTATAAAAAAAGATTTTTAAATCTCTAACCTCTAAAAGTGCCATAATTGAATTTTCTGGTTGTGTCTTAATTTAGTTCGATCAATTCTTATAGTATATTTGTAGCAAAAGTTTAATAGGCAAGAAAGTTTAAACGACATATGAAGTTATCCATCAAATTTACTAAAATAAAACTATTCTCAATTATATTAGTCTCCGGATTTTTATTAAATTCACCACTCACACTATTTGGTCAAAATATAGGTGATGAACTGCCAAAGAAAGGTCTGAACTTAAAATTAGAAAACGGAAATTCATTGTATCTCAAAATTGAGGAAAGTAATTTTCGGATATATTTTGTCGATGCAGAAAATTTCGTGATAAAACCACCATTTGATGCTGCTCGCATTCAATACGAAAATTTTCGCGGTGAAAAAGATAAAAAAACTTTATCAATAAAAAAATCATCATCCGGCCCTTACTTAACAAGTTCACGTCGAATAGATAAACCGTACCAATTTTGGCTTCGATTAAAACTGCTTGATGCAAAGGATGAGAAAAAAAATAAATTCTTCCCGAGAATGAAGTTTAGGCAGTGAATTTACAGAATAGTTATTAGATCATTGAGATTAATTTTTGTTTACTGAATTTACAAAATTATTATCTCCATTATCTCTAGTTATCTTTTCATTTTTCATATCAAAATTTGATTATATTAAAACACTGTTATCAGTCCCATGGAATTTCACAATTTAATATACTACATAGATATATAACGGTTATGTTGGGTAAATAGTTTAAACAACTAACTTGCAAAAACAACGGGACAAAATAAGTGGGATAAATATATAAATTTCGATAACAATTATATTGAAATTTTTTAAGTAATATTACATAAAACTTTTTTCTTAGTTATTTATTAACAATAATTTACTAAATTATATAATATGAAAAAAAACAGGAAATTCACTACAACTCATCCATGGCTTGAAAAATTTAGCGTGGACACCAGAGAAATTGACTTTGAAACATGGATTTTACTGGGAGAGGCACAATCAAAATGTGAGCATATTTCAAATGCACCATTAAAGCCTATAACAGCACAAAAATTGCACCAGATTTATTTAGCCAAAGGGGTACTTGCAACAACAGCTATCGAAGGCAATACCTTAAAAGAAGAAGAAGTAATACAAAGACTTCAAGGTAAGCTTGAACTACCCGAGTCTAAACAATATCTACAGCAAGAAATAGATAATATAATTGAATCTTGTAATGACATTGCTGAAAACTTATTCAATAAAACCAATGTGGAACTTAATCCTAACCATTTAAATAATATTAATGGAAAAGTTCTAAAAAACTTAGTATTGGAAGAAGATGTCAGTCCCGGAAAATTGAGATTAACCGGTGTAGCCGTAGGAAGATATTTAGCAGTTCCAGCCGAAGATGTTGAATATTTGCTTAATGAATATTGCACATGGCTAAATAAAACACTTTCAAAACTGGATAGTAAAAACAAAATAGTTTACTCAATAATTATTGCAATTTATGCACATTTATACTTCGTCTGGATTCACCCTTACGGTGACGGCAATGGCAGAACTGCAAGACTCATAGAGCTGAGCATTTTACTTAATGCAGGAATTCCCCAGCCGGCAACACAACTCTTAAGCAACTTTTATAATCAAACAAGAACCGAATACTACCGACAATTAGATAAAGCAGGTCAATTAAAAGGTAACATGATCAGATTTCTAAAGTATGCTATCAGAGGATTTGTTGATCAGTTAAAAGAACAAATTGAACAAATAAGAATTCAACAATGGGAGACTTCCTGGATTGAATATGTTCATGAAAAGTTTAATGAAAAAGAGTCTATGTCAGACAGAAGAATACGGCGACTAGCATTAGATTTATCAAAAATTTTTATGCCCACACCATTTTCAAAAATACGCCAAATTTCTATAAGGACAGCAGAAGCATACGCTAGCAAAACAGATCGAACATTATTGAATGATTTGAAAAAACTCATTCAACTAAATATTATTAAAAAAACGAAAGATGGGTATATTGTTAACAGAGAAATCATATTGGCGTTTTTACCTGAAAAAATTAATGATTCTATAAAATAGTTAATCGCTAGCCAGCTTCCAATCCACCAACGTCAATTGCGGTGTCTTATTGCCATTCCAACTATTCCAGTTAAATTTTACTGCAATGTCTATTGGCTTATCGACTGGCATCATATTATCTGCCTGTTTCCAGGCGATTCCTTTTATTTTAGTTCTCATATCTTTGCGGATTTCAAAACGGTAATGATTTTCGCCGAAATTAACTGGTTCGCTATTTAATATTAAATTCTTAATGCCAAATATTGGCTCCTGGTTACCTTGACCAAAGGGATGCATTTTTTCCAGCTCATCGAGTAGCTGATCGGTTAAATCTATTGGGTTGAGATAAATAGAAATATCCAGCTGTCGTTTGATTGCGTTGCCATTTAATATTTTTTTGATTGAATTGTTAAATGTTTCACGAAACTCTTCGACAACTGCAGGATCAATAGTTACTCCAACGGCCATTGGATGGCCTCCCCAACTGCCAAGTAAATGTGAACAATTTTGAAGCGCATCAACTAAATTGATGCCAATTAAACTTCTCCCAGACCCTTTCGCAAGTATTCCTTCAGATCCTAAAACAATTGTTGGTAAATTAAATTTCTGGCTAATACGACTGGCGACTATTCCGACTACACCGGCATGCCACTCAGATGAATATAAAACCAACGCTGTATCTTCCGTATATTTTTCGAAAACTTCTTTTTCAGCTTCTTTGCAGATTTTTTTTTCAATCTCTTGTCTTTCCCTATTATACTGGTCGAGTCTTTTTGCTATCTCTACGCAACGGCTCAAATCATTACTCAATAAAAGTTCTATCGGTTCTGTAGCATCAGCCAAACGGCCGCTGGCATTGATACGCGGCCCCAGTCGGAAACCGACATCCACCGGTTTTATCTCACTTCCCAATTTTATTCCACTGACATCACAGAGCGCAGAGACCCCTGGTCGACCGGAGAATTGCATTCTAGCCAAACCCTTTTTAGCCAGTATTCTGTTTTCTCCTTGTAATGGAACTATATCAGCAATGGTACCCATCGCAACCAGATCTAAAAATTTTTTAAGATCAATTTTTTTTGCAACATCAATATCTAAATTTCTTGTATGGATTAGCAATCCGTGTATCAGTTTAAAAACTAATCCGACTGCACTCATTTGAGACCATGATTTTTTTTCATCATCAAAAACATGGGGATTAACTAATATGCAGTTATCTGGAGGAGTCTCTTTACTTTTATGATGATCAATAATTATTACATCTATGCTTTTTTCCAAAAGATATTTTATTTCAGAATGACTGTTGGTACCACAGTCAACTGCAATCAACAGACCTGGAATACCAAACTCACCAATTGCCCGATCCAGAGCAATTTTGCCAAGTCCATAACCTTCATCGAGACGACGCGGCACAAAAAAATCAGGCAGTAAATCAAATTCTCTGAGGACACTAGTAAGTAATACATTACTCGTTACACCATCGACATCGTAATCCCCATAAATGAGAATTTTTTCTTTGCTCTCAATCGCCTGAAAAATCCGCTTAACCGCAGATTCAAGATTTGTGATTTTAAACGGGTCGTCTAAATTTTTGAGTTGTGGATTGAGAAATCGTTTTGCGTCATCAGAATTACAAATTCCAATTCTGACAAGTAGTTCAGTTAGAACATTACTGATATCCAATGCCTGACTGATCTGATCAACAAGTTTTGAATCTGCTTGAGTAAAATTCCAAAGCATTTCAATCTATCATACGTTAGTTGTGCCTTCCCAATCATAAGATGGTAGTATTTTACCCTCTTCAACTTTCTTGCGATCACCTTTATGATAACGATAAAATATTGGACTAGCGATAAAGATTGATGAAAATGTTCCGGTTAAAATTCCTATGATAAACACAGTTGCAAAATCTACAATCACTCCAGCGCCATAAATCCTCAAAGCAAATGTAGCTAACAATGTCGTCATACTAGTTAGGATAGTTCGAGAGAGCGTTCGGTTAATTGCCAAATTAATTATATCTGACAAAGTCGATCTTGGATCTAATGTTAGTTCTTCTCTAATTCTATCAAAAACGACAATAGTATCATTGATTGAATAACCAACGATCATTAAAATTGAGGCAACCATAGGTGCAGTAAATTGTCCGCTACCAATTCCGAGAACTTGTCCGAGAAAAACATAGAGTCCGATTGTCATTAAAATATCATGTACAGTTGCAACCACAGCACCTAATCCGTAACCGAATTCAAAACGAACTGCTACATACATCAATATTCCAAGTAACGCGACAGCCACAGATATGAGCGCGCTTTTTTGCACTTCTTTACCAACAGTGGCACCGATAATTGATTCACCTGCCAATTCTAATTCAGCGCCTGGATGAGCAGCTGCCAGTGCTTTATGAAACTGATTCCCTTTGCCTTCTTCAGTTTGAATTTTTAAGATTTCTTCGCCTTGTCCAATGAGACTTTGATAATTAACAATAATTTCGCCGAATTCACCTTCTCGTGCAACCTGCATTATTTTATCAGTCGATAATTTTTCTGCAAAATTTATTGAAATTTCATCACCGCCCTCAAAATCAATACCGAGTATATTTTCCTTATGAATTCCTACAGTAACCACACCAATAAAAACTATAATCCATGAAGTAATAAAGGCCGGTTTCCAATAGTTAAGAAAAGGTGTGTCTTTAAATTTAAATATATCCAGCCCGAGAATTTTTTTCGCAAATCCAGTATGAACAAATAATTCTAATATCCAACGGTTGATAATTAAGGCAGAAAACATTGAACTGACGATACCAATAGCCAGAGTCACACCAAATCCCTTAACAGGACCTGTCCCAAGCCAAATTAGAATCGAGGCAGTTATTAAAGTAGTTATATTAGCATCAACGATTGTAGTAATTACTTTATCGTAGCCATTGACTAAAGCAGTTTTCAGATTTTTTCCTAGTTTTAATTCTTCTCTTATTCGTTCAAAAATTAGAATGTTGGCGTCAACTGCCATACCAATCGTCAAAACTAACGCGGCTACTCCTGGTAATGTTAAAGTCGCACCAAGACTCGACAATGTACCGATCACAATAACGACATTGGCCACAACTGAAATCACCGCTACAAATCCCGATGTAAAATAATAAACAATCATGAAAATGGCGACAAGAATTGATCCCATAATTGCTGCTTTGAGACTGGCAGCTCTGGAATCCTTGGCCAGGGTTGGTCCAATCTCGTACATCTCTTCCATCTGCAGCCCAACTTGAAGTGGATTACTTAAAACGTTAGCTAACTCAATTGCTTCACGCTGTGAGAATCGCCCTTCAATTGTAGCGGAGCCTCCGGAAATTTCTTTTCTTACAGTTGGTGCGGAATAGAGTTTACCATCAAGAATTATCGCTAATTGCCCAACAGTCCCATTTTTGTTCTCTTCTTCAATTCTTCGAGTTAAATCGGCAAATTTATTTCCACCGGAATTTGTAAAATCGAGATAGATCAAATAGCTACCCACTTCATTTGGCCCGGCATATGCGCGTTTAATAATTTCACCGGTAAGTTCAGGAATACGTTTTACATAATATCTGATCTCGGAAATTTCACCGGTTTTTGGGTCTTCACGCTCTTCAAACATTTCAACATAGCCAGTTGGTTTTTCAGCAGGGGGTTGAATTGAACGGTGAACCAAGCTGAGCTCAAGTAAAGCCGGAGCCTGTAAAGATTCAGCTGCATTAGGATTATCTTTCAATGATATTCCAGGCATCTGTACTTCAATTTTATTGTTCCCTTTTTCGCGAACAATCGGTTCAGCAACACCGAGCCCATCAACTCGTCGTGCGATTATTGACTTGGCCTGCGATAATTGATCAGCACGTTGCTCATCAACTGTAGACAAATCTTTTTCATTAATCGCAAAAGTAAATGCTACACCACCATTGAGATCGAGGCCCAGTTTAACTTTACTCTGAGAACTTTTTAATAAATGACTTAATAAAACATTATTTCTTTTTTCCAGATTTTTAATATCTGAAATATTTATCTCAGGGTAGAATTTCGAAAAATCAATTTTCCGTTCATTAACAATATTTTTTAAAGTCAGAAAAAATGATTTTTCTTTTTCTTTATCTGCGTCATACTTATCCTGAGCTTCTTTGAGGAGGGCTTCATGTTCTTCAATCAATGCAGTAGACTGAGCGACCAAATAATCTTTAAATTCTGTGCTTTGCCAAGGTACTAAATTTGAGACAGCCCAAATAAAAATCATAACCGACAACACTAATTTCCAAATAATACTTCCTGATGACATTTTACGTTATAAAAAATTACAAATTCCAAACTGATAATTCTATTTTGAATTATTCTGTGTTTTTACTATTTTATTTTGAATGAAGTTTTTATGAATCTCAATTCTCGCATTGTCTGCAACTTTCAATACCATACGATCAGGTTTAACAGCTGCAATAACACCAAATATTCCCCCATTAGTCATGACTGAATCGCCGGCTTTAAGTTCTCCAAGCATTTTATCGTGCTCTTTTTGCTTTTTTCTTTGTGGCGCAATTAACAGGAACCACATCCCGGCGATGAAGAGTCCCATAATGACAAATTGAAATGTCGGGTTGACCCCGGAAGGTGCTGGATCAGCCTGAGCCAATATAAAATTATAAATATCTAATGATTGCATTGTTACTCAAAATATTTGAAAAACAGGCAATGAAGTTAAGGAAGCCTTAAAATGCAAGTTATTTATGCCCTCTGCTTAATGTGACAACTCATCATGAATATAAGATTACAATATCGATTTCATTTTCAGTTTAGTGAAAAAGTGCGACTTTTATCATCGGCACAGAATAACTCAATCGCGATTCCGATTCTTTCAACCATTTCACTGATACCGATTATTTCATCATCGTTTATAAATTTAATAGTTACATCCAAGAAGCGAAACAATGGCTCAAGATATAAGATCAAATCAAGAATGGTCCGCTGAAAAGTCGGAGAAACTATATGGCTTTAATCGTTGGGGAGACAGATATTTTTCAGTTAACAAAGATGGGTTTGCCTGTGTTGAGCCGATGTTGGATGGGCGAAAAATCAAGATTGCCGATGTAGTTGCCGAGGCTAAATCTATTGGATTAAAGCCACCACTGACTATACGATTTCAAGACATACTCAGACATCGGGTTATCCAGCTCAATGATGCTTTTCAGTCTGCGCTTAAGGAAGAAGAATATGATGGCGAATACAAAGGGGTGTTTCCAATAAAAGTAAATCATTTGCGCGAAGTGGTTGAAGAGATTATGGATGCAGGAGAGTGCTACAATTTCGGACTGGAAGCAGGCAGTAAAGCAGAATTATTAATAGCCCTGGCACTGCATGAAAATAATAACAGTATGATAATATGCAATGGGTACAAAGACGAAGAATATATCAGGCTGGCTTTTCTGGGAAAAAAATTGGGCAAAGAGATTTATCTGGTTATAGAGCAACAATCAGAGTTAAGTACAATTTTAAAAATTTCAAAAGAATTTGATACTAAACCATTATTGGGAATTCGCATTAAACTAACTACTGAAGGTGAAGGAAAATGGGCTGAGTCAAGCGGTATCGGAGCCAAATTCGGGTTGACTAGTACTGAAATTATTGAAGTAACACGTCAATTAAAAAGAAGTGGGTTTAAAGATAGTCTTAAATTGATTCATATTCACATCGGCTCACAAGTTCCCAATATCCAGACAATCAAAAAAGCAGTTGTAGAAGCTTCACGTTATTATTGTGAAATTGCCCGGCTGGGATTCCCAATGCAATATTTGGATGTGGGTGGTGGATTGGGAATTGACTATGACGGAAGTCGCACGAATTTTGAAAGTTCAATAAATTATTCCTTACTGGAGTATGCTCGAAATATAGTTTTCAATATCAAGACCGTCTGTACTTCATCGAATATTGCATGTCCGACAATCATATCCGAAAGTGGCAGAGCAATTGTTGCATTACACTCTGTTTTGATAGTAGAAGTAGTTGACAGAATCAAGAAGCCGGAAAAACCGATTGAGAAAAGAATAACAAAAAAAAGGCATCACCTTTTGTCAGAGCTTGATTATATTTTACAAGACAATAAATCGTCCGATCGGTTAGAATATTATCATGATGCCCAACGACTCCACGAAGAGGCTGTAAGTTTATTTTCAATGGGCTACCTTAACCTGAATACATTAGCTGAAGCAGAAAGTCTTTACTGGAAAATTTGCAAAAAAATTTATGAAAGTGTTCCCATAAGTGGATATAAACCGGAAGAGCTGGAAAACTTACAATATGTTTTGTCAGAAAATTATATCTGTAATTTCTCAGTTTTTCAGTCACTTATAGATCATTGGGCCTGCAATCAACTTTTTCCGGTTGCGCCAATTCATCGATTAGGAGCAGCACCAACAGTCAATGCAACATTAGTTGATATAACGTGTGACAGTGAAGGAAAGATTGATGCATTTATTGATCTAGAAAATGAAGAAAACAAAACAATTCCATTACATCCCCTGGAAAAAGAAAATCCGTACTATCTTGGAATTTTTTTAGTTGGAGCTTATCAAGATATCATGGGGGATATACATAATTTATTTGGCAGAGTTGGTGAAGCTCATGTCTTTTTAGATGATAATGAAGCAGACGGTTTTTACATCGAAGAAACTGTCAACGGAAGTAAAGTAAGCGACTTACTAAAATTAATTCAATATCGGTCTAACGACCTTGCAAGACTCATGAAAAAACAGATTGATCGATCAACTAAAGATAAACAGATCAAAGCACGAGAAGGAGTTCGGCTATTAGATTTTTATGAAAATCAACTGGAAAAAGAATCTTATTTAACACCAAAGAATTCTTCTATGAAAAGAAAGCGAATTAAGAAGGATTAATTCATTATTGATATGCTGAGGATCAAAAAAATTCGATTGTTTAAAAATAATGCTGATTACTTTCTTTGTTCACATAGAGTGCCTGACAGTTAAGAAATTTTTTATCGATTGACATCGAGACAATATCCAGCCCGAAAGGATCAATTATGCCAAACGTAGATAACGCTCAATCTTTATCTTTCTTTTGGTTAACTGTAAGTTTGTATTTCAAACTTCGTTTGACTTTCCCAATTTTTTTGTTAGCGGTACAAAAATAATATCTGACTCTCTTGATTGGCATACTCTGGTTTTTTTCATACCAGTCTTCAGCATAATAACGCAAAAAATATTGTCTTAACTTCACGTACCGACTTCTATTTAAATTCCACATAAATTTCCTCCAATAACGACTCTTATAGTGCAATGAGATATCTTTTGGTATTTCATTTTTATCGAGATCAAATTCCAGTAAGTTTCTTTTACTGCCGTCATAGAACTCTGCTTCAACGGAATGCCAGCTTACGCGCTTGCTCATACCACCAAACATCTTCCAGCCTTGTCCGAGATACATTGTTGATTCAAAAAATGAAGCCCACTTGGGCATTGGAATATCGTAGTCAGTTTTATCTAAATTACTAAGCAAAACAAAAACCGCACAAATAAATATCCAAAGATTAACATAGATCGGTACTATCTTAAAATTAAATTTAGCTTCTTTAACCGGGCTGATGATATTTTTCAGAAGTGATATAGAAATTGGGATAATAAGCATTGTCCAAAAAGATATTAACCCCCGAAATACTTTACTTATCCGATCCCAAAACTCAGTTGGCAGAAATGGTATTAGCGCAATACTACTAACAAATGGGAAATGGCCAATTTTAAAAGACAAGAAAAATGACGCCTGTAATGATATAACCAGCAATACACTAAAGGTTTTGCTGCGCCATCCTATAAGTCCTGAAAAGAGTAGCATAAATGCAATTGCAAACTCAAAATAGAGCACAATATGAGTTGATGGGACTAAAATATAATTGGGTAATGTTGATAATAATTTTCCGAGATCAGTCGTAATGTAGTCTTTTGCTAACGCTCTCGTTACTGCTTCGCCATTTTGCCAAATATTATAGCTTGACTTGTATAAAGCTGTAAAAAAATAGACATAAACCATCTGCAACAAATAGGCAAATGTGGCAATTGAGAAAAAGGACCTAGTTTTATTTTTAATCGAGTGTAAAATTGATGAATCTGCAGAACAACAAGATGCAAGGGGTAAAAACATTGACCAAAAAATTGTCATGCGAAATAATTTGTCTCCCCCATTTAAAATAACCGGATTACGTGAATGCAGTGACAATGTAAGAATCCAAATTAAAAATATCATCAACCGGGTTCGATAACCGAGGATAAGTAATGTTGCTATCGGGATAAGCAAAAAAAGCATAAGTCCTTGAAAAAACAATGTATCATTTATGAGGAATAAACTGAACTTCCAACTACTGTTTACATAACGATCCAATACCCATGCAGGCATTGTACTGTCATCACCCATAAAAACCGGTAGATCAATAAATCGAAAAATAGCATTTAAAATCACTACGATACCAATTGCTACTCGCAGAACAGCTAAACCACGATAATCGATGCCACCTATATTCAATAATATAGATGAGCATATGTTTTTTACTCTGCTACCTTCTTCCATATATCAATTGAAATAATTATGAGAAATGTAATTTAACAGCATTGAACCTGGTCATTTTTAATTTACTCAATATTTCCAAGTTCGATTAATTTTACCATCTTTTTCTTTAATTTAGTCGAATAGTAGTAAACTTATTATGCATTTATCAGTGAATTAATATAGACATAACAGTATTTATTTTAAAACATATTTTATAAATAAATTCATATTGAAATTATATTCTCACAATAGAAACGACATCATTTATTTTATATAGAGACACATGAAAAAAGTTATTATATTATTAGCCTGTTTATTCATCATAAATTTTACTTTTGCTGAAAAAAATAAGCAGTCAATTGAAATCCCGGAAAGTGTAATTTCCGATGATCTAACTTTAAAGGATATCATATATAATTACTATAGCACACAGAGTGGACTGAATGAAATGGACGCACTCATAAATATTAGAATGCGGGGGCAACTAAAAAGTAAAAATGAAGCTTATAATATCACTATATTCAAACATACGCCCAACTTAATAAGAATATCTGAGACTAATCCAATCGATAATTCGACAACTATAACCGTATACGATGGCAAAAAAGTCTGGCAAGTGTTACCTGGACACGAACTGTCACAGGCACAAATACTTCCGAAAAAGGATAATTTACACTTCATTAACAGTGCTTCATTTTTTAATGCACTCTATCATTATGAAAAAAATAATATTAAGCCTGAATACGCGGGAAAAAAACAGCTAGGTGACAAGTTATGCTATGATATAATAGTCCAGCAAAATGACACAGCTGAAATTCATTATTATATAGACGTAAATAATTACTTAATTAATCAGATAGATACCATTGAAAGTATTAATGGAGAAAAAATAGTTAAAGAGGCCATCTATACTGATATCAGAAGAGTAGGCCCCTATTCTTTCCCATTTAGAGAAACAATAAAAATAAATGGAAGCCTGGAATCAATAACTGAATTCGATTCTATAGAATATAACGCTGAAAAGGAAACGGAATTTTTTGAATTCCCGAGAGTTAAGCTTTCTGATATTTTAACCCGTTATTATAAAACTCAGGGCGGATTAGCAGCAATGAATGAACTTCAAAGTGTGCGCATTAAAGGGAGTATTAAAATTAAGAATTCAGAATTCGATCTTACTATATTCAAACGTGCTCCCGATCTAATTCGATTATCAATGACTGACAAATCGGATAATTCAACAACAGTAGTCTGTTACAATGGCGAAGTTGTCTGGAAATTATTACCGGGCCAGGAAATGGAACAAGCAATAATAGTGCCGATGGATGAAGCATTAAATATAATTAGTAACGCTCCGATATTTAATCATTTACATAATTACACTGAAAAGGGAATCAATCTTGAATACCTAGGTGAAAAATTAGTCGCTGCAATACCTTGTTTTGAAATTAAAGCTACCGGAAAAAAATTTCCGGAAATTCGATATTATATTGATACTGAAACATATGATATTCGTCAGATTAAAACATTTGAAATTATTGATGGCAAAGAATTAATCACAGAGAGCATTCTCGGTGACATTAGAAAGATCAATAGCTTCACAGTAGCCTTCAAGATGACCAATAAATTGAATGGTGAATTAGACACTATTACAAAACTAAATGAGGTTAAATATAGTGTGGGAATTTTTGAAAACTATTTTGATTACCCCGGTCTACGACTTGAAAATATTCTTGAAAAATTTTATGAGACGCAAGGTGGAATCTTGTCTATGGATACACTCAGGAGTATGCGTATCAAAGGTACTATTAAAAAAGGATCTAAAAAATACGATTTAACAATTTTCAAACGTAAACCAAATCGAATCAGAATTTCAGTTCGAGATCAGGAAACACTAAAAACTTCGATAATTGCCTATGATGGAAAAAACGTTTGGCAAGTATTGCCCGGACAAGATAATACAGAGGCCAAAAGACTTCCAACTGAAAATATGGGCAACTTTATTAAAAACGCATCTATATTTAATTATTTATATAAACCTGAGGAAAAAAACGTAAAACTTAAATATTTAGGAACAAGAAGAGTTGCTGCAATAGACTGTCACGATATTCAAGTAATTGACTCAGATAATACTGAAACTCACTACTTTCTAGATATAAATAATTTTGATGTTCGCTTGATCAGAAATATAGAAGAAAAAGACGGTAAGAAAATTATTACAGAAAGTGTATTAAATGACATAAGGAGAGTTGGTGATTACACAATTTCATTTAAAACAATTAAAAGGGTTAATGGTTATACTGATTCTCTGACTGAATTGGAAGAAGTTAAATATGGTATAGGTATATTTGAAAGCTTCTTTAAATTTCCAGGGAAATAAATTTATAACTAAAATTTCTAACTGATAATTTGCTATGCAAAGTAAAGTAATTAATACCAAAGATAAGGAAAAACTAATTTCCGAATACCAGTATTTAATTAAGAACAATTATCTAAATGAAAATCAGTTTTTTAAAATTGCTGCTGCCTGCCAGACGACTACTCAGGTATCAACAATATTTCATTTAATTGAATCACATGAATCTACAGGAACATCAATAATAAGCGCATATAAATTATTGTCAGAAAATATTGATGCTTCACCTTATCCACTGCAAGATTGGATAGTTTCTATTGAATTTTTAGTGGAATGGCTAGCTATAAAAAAGCGATCAACAACTTTAGGAAATGCAATAAGCTATTTATCGTGTTGTGTAGAGTCAGGAACATTGAGAAATATTAAATCGTCTTTGGTAAATTTGCTGGATGAAATGCTTTCTAACTATGGATATGATAGCTAACGCAATACAATATCACGAATATGGAAAACCACAGGATGTTTTAAAATTTGAAAAGATATCCATTGCATCAATTTTGCCGCATCAGGTTTTAATAAAAATGAAAGCCGCATCTATAAATCCATCAGATTTTGGATTAATAATGGGCAAATATGGAAGTAAGAATACGTTGCCCAGCATTGCCGGTCGTGAGGGTGTCGGAGAAATCGTTGAACTGGGAGATAATGTTAAAAACTTAAATCGCGGTGATCTGGTTAACATACCCCAGGAATTAGGAACCTGGCTTGAGTATTGTGTTTCTGATTCTAGAAAATTATTCGCATTGCCAAAGAATATTGAGGCTGATCAAGCGGCACTGTCATTTATAAATCCTCCAACAGCATGGTTATTGTTACATCATTTTATCAAACTGAAAAAAGGAGACTGGATTATTCAAAACGCTGCAAATTCACAAGTCGGCATTTGCCTTATTCAATTTGCTAAACTTTTAGGTTTTAAAACTATAAACGTTGTTCGTCGCAAAAACCTGGAAACAGAATTACAAATTTTAGGAGCTGATGTTGTTGTGACCGAAGATGAAGATTATTACAAATCGATTAACGAGATTACTCAAAACAAGCCGATAAAGTTAGCTATAAACTCTGTTGGCGGATCGAGTGTATCAAAGTTAATTCGTTCTTTATCGAAAGATGGAATGCTCGTTACAATTGGCGCCATGGATTTTGAACCGATTCGTTTTCCGACAAGAGAGTTGATATTTAATAATATCTCATTAAAGGGTTTCTGGTTAGATCAATGGCTTAAGACCAATGACAAAAACAGAATCGATGATTTGCTTAAAACTATTTTTAATTTTATTTCTAAAAATCAAATTATATTTCCCATCGAAAAAAAATATAGACTTTGTGACTACCTTACAGCATTTGAGCATTCTCAAAAACCACGTTTCGGTAAAATTATTTTTACTAACGAATAATTAAGAATTGATTATGTCATCTGAACCAGAACCTCCCAGGCTGACGCAAAATGATCTCGTCGATCTTGGTGGCTGGATTGTATTAAAAGAAGCCAAACAATTATTTAATAGCAATGCTGTCAAAGAAACCGTTTGGGAACCACCATACCTGATTGGAAAAATTGAAATCGCTGGAACATCGATCTACCCCAGGCTTAATTTAAGGTCATTAACTTTTGCAGAAAACAAATGCAGTTGTATAAAGGGAAGGCAAGGTATGATTTGCTCACATGCGATAGCACTCTGTCTCGACATCATGGAGCAAAAAAAGATCAATGAAGCTATCGCAAAGCAAACATTAATCAGAGAAAAAGAAGCCCTACAGCCAGTAGTTGAACCGGTTATTAATTCTTTTAATATAGATAATGAAAATGGAACAACCCTGGAGCTGATTATTTATCTTCCACCGAACTTATTAGCTGTTGCTCCTCGTGACACAATCATCATCAAAACAGAAGCAAAGATAAACAACAAATCGAATTCATGGGAAAAACTAAATCGTGGATCGAAATATAAATTAAGCGAGTCTCAAAACAGGGCTATACTTCTACTAGAAAAGCTAACTAGTGGGAAATTATCGAGCATGATGCAATTGAATCGATCACAGCTGTTAGCACTTCTGGTCTCCTTAGAAGGTCTACCGAATGTCTACTGGGCAAATAATCCAAAAAATGCAATAGATTGGCAAAATGAATTAAAACCAAAAATCTACCCAATACTTCAAAACAATAATACAGAATCGGACGAATCCCCAAAAAACCGTTTAGAAAAAATAAAAGTTTCTGTTATTAGTAACACCGAGCGCAAAAAAACTGTTCTATCAGCAAATGAAAAAGGTATACTCATAGATGGTTCGACAAATTTTCTTTGTATTACACTCCCCTCTCGCGAGAATCCACTATTTCATGAAGCTGCAGAATTTTTAAAAAGAAATAATTTTATTTATGAGTTATCAAATAAAAAGTGGTGGCTTAGAGACCGCCATAAAACGCTCACATTTTTAGCACAGCATCGCAAATTTATCGATAATGATTTATCTGCAGAGTACACAAATAATTTTAAAGAACGAACAAAAAACCTGATGACAGCATCACTGAATGTAGACACTCAATCTATGGGCAATGACTTTGCAGTGACAATTAATTTGGATCTCGGAGAAACCTCTGAAAAAGATGCCTCAATTTTTTTCAACCAGGGAAAATTATATTTAGAAAGCAATGAATCAATTTATCTCGTCGAACCTGATACTTTAAAAAAATTATCTGATGCACAAAAAGCTCTCAGTGGAAAATTTAGTCAATCGGCTATACCCAAATTCAAACAGAGATTCTCTACCAAGGAACTCGCTAATGTAGATACAATTTTAGACGAACTTGTTGGCACATATGAATCACCGGAAACCTGGAAAGAAAGAAGTGGAGCTTTAAAAAGTATCGCACAGTTAAAACAAGCACCAATAGCTAAAGTTTTAGATGATAGATTGAGAAACTATCAACGTATTGGATCTGCATGGCTCTGGCATCTTTACAACAATGATTTAGGTGGAGTCCTCGCTGATGAAATGGGATTGGGAAAGACAGTTCAAGCAATTGGTTTGTTGAGTTGTA
The DNA here is from genome assembly GCA_021772565.1 of Opitutales bacterium. GTDB lineage: Bacteria > Verrucomicrobiota > Verrucomicrobiia > Opitutales > JAJFLR01 > JAJFLR01. Next base: position 27,165 of record JAJFLR010000054.1, read on the forward strand.
TAAGTAACACGGATAATTCAGAAAAGAATAAAGAAAACAGCCTGGTAATTTGTCCTGCTAGTCTGACTGAAAACTGGAAACGAGAAACTAACTATTTTGCCGAGTGGCTCAACGTATATATTCATCATGGCAAAAGCCGTTTGTTGGATGAAGTTTCTTTCGCTCAATACGATGTCATAATAACATCTTACTCAACTCTAACTAATGACATTGATTTATTTCAAAAAATAAATTTTTCCTGTATTATTGCCGATGAAGCTCAGCACATGAAAAACAGAAGAACGCAAGGCGCAAGAGCATTGAAAAGTTTACAGGCAAAATGTAAATTTGCTCTAACCGGAACCCCTATTGAAAACAGTTTGGATGATTTACGTTCTCTTTTTGATTTTGTCATGCCCGGGTATTTCATAAAATCACCTACTCACATGAACACCGATGAAAGATCATGGTTAGCTGAACGACATCAAAAACAGGCAACACCATATATTTTAAGACGCAGTAAACAGTTAGTTGCACCTGAACTACCGGATAAAATTGAGCAAGTTATTTATTGCGAAATGACAGATGAACAATCTTCAGTTTATAAAAGCGTTAAGGAAAAAACAGATCAGACGATTTCACAACTGGAATATTCAGGTGTTACAGGTAATCGCGTTCTTATGGCAGCGTTGACACAGTTATTGCGACTTCGTCAAACATGCGTAGATCCACGACTTATTAATGATAAATTAAAATCAGAACACTCAGCTAAATTATCTGCATTTAAAGAAATTCTTAATGAGGCGATCGACGGGAATCATCGCATTCTATTATTTTCACAATTTGTAACCGTCTTAAAATTCCTATCAAATTATTTAGATGAAAATAAAATGAAATATTGCTATCTTGATGGTCAGACAAAAAACCGATTGGCCGTTTGCGACAAATTCAATAACGATGAGAGCATACCGATATTTTTAATCTCTCTAAAAGCCGGTGGTACCGGTCTTAATTTAACCGGAGCTGATACAGTTATTCATTTCGACCCATGGTGGAATCCGGCAATTGAAGCACAAGCAACCGACCGTGCTCATCGTATAGGTCAGACAAAAACTGTAACCAGTATAAAATTAATTGCAGCAAATACTGTAGAAGAAAAAATAATGGAACTTCAAAAAAGTAAGTCAGCAATTCTAAAATCTTTGCTGGATGAAAGTTCTGCTGCAACAGCAAAAGTCGGCCTGGAAGATATTAAGAATATTTTGGAAGTATAAATTTTATTGTTTAATAATAAAAATACAATAGTGAGCATATATATAGCGATTGACATAAGTATTTTCGTTTAAAAAAATAATCATGGATCGCCGCGTCGGTTTTGCTCCTCGCGAAGACAAAGTGTGCACGATTGTCATGTTTTCTCGTGATCATGTCGTCCCGATAAATCGGCACTCGGTAGCGAGACCTGCTGAGGCAGGTTGTGGCAATCTATCTGGCTTTCAATTTTTGATAACTGTATAATCATTCAGTTTATTGATACTGATATTTAAAATATACGAAGACATTTATGGCAAACACTATATATTCAATCTGACATAATGCATTACATGTCAGAGAAGACTGCAGTTTCTAGAATTATGAAATAAAATAAGTATCTCGGTCATTAAACATCGCATCTTTCCCACAATTTAAAATTCTCCTGAACAGGTTGAATAAAATACGTTTCATTAATTCTGGTAATGACTTTTGGCATTTGTTATAAAATAACTCAGATCCTATACTTTTTAATTCCAAATATCCTACCCTGTGATTTCTCCTGCAGTAATAAAACCATATCAGTTGTCCCTTGGGGCAGTGTTGTTTGCAGAATCATTTTTTCACCTTCCCAAACTCCAACATATTTAATATCTTGAACGATGTTGTAATTCACAATTCTCTTTCCCCGATTTTCTCCTCGTCCAACATTAGTAGAATGTTTTGAATTATAGGTAATAAGAATTATATCACCACTAGTTGGCTTTATTGATTTTGATTCAGCAATATTTATTTGTATGCTATTATTACCAGACGCTTCGACATTGATTGGTATGTTGATAAAATTATTTTTTGCTTTTTCTATTAATCGCAAAACCTGACTGCGATTTGAGCCTACTGTTTCTAATCGCCCATCGATAACAATTTGCGGTGTATAGATAGTTTTCAAACCCAACGATTGCGCATATTTGCGCTGGCGTTTGCTTTTATCCGGAGCTGAAAATGGATCTTTCCATCCGATGTAATTCCAGTAATCGACATGGAATGATAACGGGATTACATCATCAGATTCATAAACTAATTCCCCAAGAAATTTATCTGCCGGTGGACAGGAAGAACAGCCCTGAGAGGTATACAATTCGACTAATATTGGCCTACCTAATTTTCTGCTTACTGCAACATCTGTATCACTTAATAATTCTAAATTAATAATACATACGTTGAAAAATATAAAAACTATAACTAACCGTTGTTTCATGAAACATTATTTCTAAAAATTACTGATGTTACTCCAAATTTCTTTTAATCGTTTATCACGTCCACAACTATATCTATAAAATTTATAACGACGAGGATTCTTTAAATAATAATCCTGATGATAATCTTCTGCAGAATAAAATGTAGTTGCCGCAATAATCTCTGTAGCAATTTCCTTATGAAGGACAATATTAGCTTTTTTCTTCGTTTTTTCAGCTAGTTCTTTTTGTTGGTTATCCAAATAAAATATTGCTGTTTGATAAGTGCGACCTCGATCACAAAACTGTCCTCCTCCATCAATTGGATCAATATTCTTCCAAAACACTCGAAGTAATTTTTTATAGTCAATTTTCTTAGGATCATATTTTATTTGGATGGCTTCTATATGACCTGTCGTCCCAGAAGACACATCACTGTAATTTGGATTTTTAGTATGTCCGCCAGTGTATCCAGATGTGGTCGAAATTACACCCTCTAAATTGTCAAACGGTGGTTCCATACACCAAAAGCAACCTCCGGCAAAAATGGCAGTTTTATATTCGTCTGAGTTATTTTTTTCAGCACTCGATAACAATGGTATCAAAAAAATAAGAATAAAATAAGAATAAACTTTCATTGTTTTGGTTCTTCAATTTTCTCAGGTATGAATTTTAAGGCAATTCCATTATTACAATAGCGAAGCCCTGTCGGAGCCGGCCCATCCTTAAAAATATGTCCCATGTGACCACCACATCTTGCACAATGATATTCAGTTCGTGGAAAGCCAATTTTATAATCAGTTTTTTCTTCAATATGACCCTCTATAGCTTTCCAAAAACTGGGCCACCCGGTTCCACTATCAAATTTCTTATCTGAGGTAAACAATTCCAGATCGCAACCCGCGCAAACAAATTTCCCATGACGTTTTTCAGTATTAAGCGGACTGGTAAAAGCACGTTCCGTCCCTTCCTCCCTTAAAATAAAATATTCATCATCAGATAATTTTTTTTTCCACTCTCCATCACTGAGCTCTATTTTCTTTATTAAAGGATTATTTTTCTCACTAACATTTTCTTTTTTATTTCCCATCAAATAAATGAATGCAGAAGTGAGTATAACAACTAATAAATATATTAAATTTCTTTTTTTCATGATTCGGACAGTTTTATCGGTCCAAGTAATTCGATTTCAGATTTAGATATTTGCAATACGTAGACGAGATAAAATAGAAAATATTCCAGTAAAGATAAATATATGTATAAAAAATTTTAAACCTCAAATGTTCAATAGCGTTTGTTCACTTTTATCAGGAAAAATGTTTCTTAAAAATTTTTTGCGATGAATCGGTAATGGGCCTATTTTTTTGATAGCATCTATGTGTCGTTTGGTACCATAACCTTTATGACTTGAAAATCCAAATTCGGGAAATTTTTTATCCAACGTAATCATTTTTCTGTCACGACTAACTTTTGCTATGATTGAACCCATTGCAATTGCCAATGATTTCCCATCTCCTTTTACTATTCCAGTATGATGGTATTGGAAATTTTTCAAAGGTTTTCCATCAATCAATATTTTGACGGTATTTTTTGTATCGTTATTATTCTCACCTTCTTGTCCAAATAAAACCGGGCAATTCTCCGAGAATAATTTAATCGATTCAATATTTTCAGTCTCATCGATTAATTCTTTAAGCGCCCTTGACATCGCCAGTTTAGTTGCACCGACAATATTAAATTGCTCAATCTCATTAACATCGGCTGAGCCTACTTTGAAATTTAGTTTTCCATTATTTCTTAAATCTAATATTTTAGCGTAAAATTTTTCTCTGTCATCAGCACTGATCTGCTTCGAATCATTAATGCCGGTTGATTCTTTTTTGCACTTTTCACATAAATAAAATTCTTGCTTTAGACTCACTGCGGCAGCAACGACATCACCAGCAAATGCTCCACGGCCTGCTTCATCAACTCCAATTAGTATATTGAAATTTTTTATTTGTTCCAAATCGAACTTCAATAGTAAAGACATGATAACTTTATTTTTTTCAGAATCATTGTGATGTTGTAACAAAGCGATAAAAATATTGTCTGTTCAATGAATAAAATATTTATGATGAAATATAATCAGTCAGACTTTTTCTGCTTTCTCATATATCTGGTAACAGCTTTTATTATATGTAACGTTCAACTTCAAGCTGACATTAAAATTGATGCATCTGATGTTAATGAAAGTGCCAGTTTACTGGAAAGATCGATTCATAAATTACTGGAAAAACAAAAAGTTCTAATTCAGGAATTTGAAAAAAGTGGAAATGAGAATTTAAACTCTAGTCTTGAAATGAAAGCGCAAAAGTTGGCTGAGAGCTGGGAATATCTCATCGAAAAATACCCTGACGATGTTATGCCTTATTTGTTTTATGGTAAATTTCTAAGAAAGTTGAATCAGCGCGAAAAGGCTCAGTTAATATTTATTAACGTAATGAGAATGAATCCGAAACTTGCTGTAGCAAATCAACAAATCAGTAACTTCTATGCAGAAGATGGAAATTTCACAGCAGCATTTGGTTTTATTATAAAAGCAATCGATATTGAACCGCACACACCCATTTATCATTACCAACTGGGCGGGCTACTTCATCACTATTACCGTTCTTTTATTGATGAAGAAATATTTACACGTGAGGCGATTGATCGTCAAATGCTGGAGGCTTTCAGAAAAGCAGCCCAACTGGAGACCAATAATAGAAATTATCAATTCCGTTATGCAGAAACATTTTACGACGTAGAGTCACCGAATTGGGAGATGGCACTAGAAGCTTGGGAAAATATTAAAAAAATAAAATTATCTATTTCCGAAATTGCTGCTGTGAATTTACATCAAGCAAGAATTCTTATTCAATTACAACGTTATGTAGAGGCTGAAAAATTACTCACACAAGTAAACACACCCCATCTCTTAAATACCAAAAATGAGCTGATTGAGAAATTAAATAAAATTTCAGATCAACATTAAAATTTTTTAAACGATTATTTTTAAACTGAATTATTTCTATTATAGAGTTTAGCCTTGTCCTGATGGGGAACTCTATTTTTTAATTATATATGTCAAATGATATAAGAGAAGGGCTGATTTATTATTTTATTTTAGTGGCAAGTTTGAGTGTCCATGAATGGGCTCATGCCATTTCAGCCGATAAGCTTGGAGATGACACACCAAGAAACCAGGGAAGACTCACACTCAATCCGATATCACATATTGATCCAATTGGTACAGTCTTCATCCCACTCTTTATGTTATTTATGCCTGGTGGATTTAGTCTCATCGGATGGGGAAAACCAGTGCAAGTCGATATGAGAAATTTCAAGCAAAAAGTTCGAGATGATATTATTGTTTCAATGGCCGGCCCTTTTTCAAATTTAATGATCTGTCTGGGTATCGCAATTGTTGGGGGAGTAATCGTTCGTTTTGTACCACAAGCAGCACCTTTAATTGGAAAAGTTATTGTGGTAAATGCCTTATTAATTGTTTTTAACATGATTCCTATTCCACCATTGGATGGATCTCATGTCATGAGGCATATTGTTAAAATGAATGACGAAACCTATGCCCAGTTTTCGAGTTACGGTTTCATTATTTTAATTGTCCTAATCAATTTACCATTTTTTTGGAAATTTGCTTTCATGCCAATTTATTTTATTTTATTCACATTCTCAGCTCTGTCAGCGATAATAAGCGGTGTGAATATTTCTCAATTTCTACCCATGTAAATCCTGATATAGTTGGTTGGACTATATTATATTATGAGTAGAATTATACTGCTAATTAAAAGACTTTCCACAGCCGCAGGTGTTTTGGGCATTAGGGTTTTTAACTTCAAATCCTTTGCCGTGTAATCCGTCATCAAAATCAATTTCAGAATTTTTCAGGTAACTAATACTTGAAGAATCAACAGCAAATGTAATATTTTTACTCTCAATAATTACATCATCATTTTTCTTTTGATCAAATGACATACCATATTCGAAGCCGGAACAGCCACCGGAATCGACAAACACTCGCATGATTTTGTCTTTATCAGCCATTTCTTTCTGTAATTCCTTAATTTTAGTAGCCGCACTATCAGTTAATGTGATCATTAATTACCATATCTAGCATAACATATTGACTTGTCAAGTTGACTCATTTGGTATCAATCTACATACTTTGCAATAATTTATAATTAAACATTGAATTAATAAATCTGATATTCATCTTATAAGTTTAATATATAAAGTTAGTTAACTAAAAACAATGAGTCAATTAAGGCATATTTTTAATGAAATCGATTACGAGTTAGTCAGAAGTATTGCCGAGGGTGGAATGGGTGTTGTTTATGAAGCTCATCAATTGGGAGTTGACGATTTCTGCAAAACCGTCGCTATTAAATTAATCCGTGAAGAGTTTTCCGCCATTGAGGAATTTAGAAATAATTTTGTTGGAGAAGCACGGCTTGTTGCTGATTTAATTCATACCAATATTGTTCAAACTTATCACCTCGGTGCAATAGGTGAACAATATTATATGGTTATGGAGTTTGTTAATGGCATAAATCTGGAACAATTCCTATTACAACATGATGCAATGAAAAGACAAATGCCTATAGACTTGGCAGTGTTTGTCGTTTCAAGAGTTTGTCGTGGATTGGCATACGCGCATAATAAAAGAGATAGTAGTGATCGCTTACTCGGAATTGTGCACCGTGATGTTAATCCTAAAAACATTATGCTGGCAGTTGAAGGTGATGTAAAGCTAACCGACTTTGGTATAGCCAAGGCGCTTGATCTCATGTATAATGAAGAAGGAGAAGTCATTGCCGGTAAAGATGAATATTTGTCTCCTGAGCAGGCCAGGTGTGAAGTTACCGACGGGCGTGCAGATTTATTTTCCTGTGGTATCGTTTTAGCAGAATTATTGGTCGGACATAATATTTTTGAAGGAGCATCACCCGATGAAACTTTAAAAAATATTCTGGACAAATCAATTCCGGATTTCACACAACTCAGAAACGGGGTAGATTATAAATTAAATCTTATTCTCCAAAAGTCACTTGAAAGAGATCGTAATAAAAGATATAATTCGGCAAGTGAAATGCTTACTGCATTGGAAATGTATATCTATAGTGATGGCTACGGCCCTACTAATGAAAAGCTCTCTGAGTATATTGAAGATCTGTTTAAAGTATCTCGTTCCGACCATTTAATGCAAAAGGAAGGTAATAGTACTTCAAATAGAATTGGCTAACCCATAACTCGTAATTTTTCTGACCTATGTGTGCTCAGAGTCTACAGCAAGTTCAGAAGCAATCTTTAACAATGGCGCCTCAAATGCGCCAGTCATTAAAAATTCTGCAGGTTAATGCTTTAGATTTACGTAATACTATTCTAGAAGAGCTGCAGGCGAACCCCGCACTTGAAGAGCTTTCCAATGAGGCTACAAGTATCGATGAAACCGGTAACAATTTAATAGAGAGTACGCCCGATAATTTGAACGAAAGCTCAAGTGAGCCTACTGCTGATCTGCAAACCAAGGAGTTAAATTTTGATGGTGAATTTGAAGCATTCGCACAAATTAATGAAGAGTGGAATGATGATTACTCTGATAGAAATTTCAAAAATTCTTATACATCTGATGATGCTGAAAGACGGCAGCACTTTTTTGAATCAATTACCATTGAAACTTCACTTCAGGAACACCTCGTTAATCAAATAGAGTTATCAGATGTATCAGACGAAATGTTGGAAGCACTAAATTTTTTAGTCGGCAGTCTAAATGATAACGGTTTTCTGGTAGGTACTTTAGAGGAAATTGCAGAATCTTCAAAGTTACCTCTTGCAACAATTCAAGAAGCTCACATTATGCTAAAAACGTTTGAGCCACGAGGCATTGGATGTTTTGGCTTGAAAGAATGCCTCATCACTCAATTAGAACTTAAGAAAAACCCTTGCCCGTTAGCTGTAGAAATAATCCTCAATCATTATGATCTACTTTTACGTCGACGTATACCGGAAATTGCCAAAAATCTTGATGTCAGTATTGATAAAGTTGAGGAGACTATTGAAGTAATTTCTACTCTTGATCCTGCTCCGGGACGTCAATTTTCCGAAGATAATAACCGCGTCGTGTTACCTGATGTCAAAGTAGAAAAAGATGGTGATAATTGGATTGTCATATTAAACAATGATTACATTCCACGTCTACGTATCAGTAATACCTACAAAAATATGATAGCTAAAGGCGGCTTATCGAATAATGAAAAAAATTATATTCTAAAAAAATTTAGAGATGGGAAATTTTTAATCAGTGCTATCGAACAACGCCAACAGACAATCGAAAGAATAACCAGAATACTCCTCGATTTTCAAAAAGATTTTTTTGAAAATGGTGTCAAAAAAATGCATCCGTTGACAATGAACCAAGTTGCAAATGTGCTCGAAGTTCATGAAACTACAGTAAGTCGTGCTATAGCTAATAAATATATTGATACCCCTCATGGGGTTTTTGAGTTTAAATACTTTTTCACTCAGGGATTTGTATCAGAAGATGGCGAAGCTGTTTCAAATACATCAATTAAAAGCCAAATCGCAAAAATTATTGAAGATGAAAATCCGGCAAAACCGCTAAGCGATAACGCAATTGTTAATATACTTGCAGAAAAAGATATCAAAATAGCTCGTCGCACAATTGCAAAATACCGCGAAATGATGGGTATTTTACCAACAAATTTGCGCAGACGGTATAATTGAATTTGTGTATTGGCCTCATCAACCCTTCGGGCTATAGAAATTTCTGATGGCAGTTGCTATATTTGCTATAGCCTCAGTAAGATTGGTAATTAGATTATTGTAAATCAATAAAAGTGGTACCAGGAGTGGGACTCGAACCCACGGCCTCCTGATCCACAATCAGGCGCTCTAACCAACTGAGCTATCCCGGCAAATAAATTTATTTTGTAGGTATACTATCTTCAGTTCTAATATTATAAAAGAAAATTTTTTGACTAAATTATTGAGTAAGTGTATCGCGACATAGTTTCATAGTTGAAAATTGATACCGAGCAAAAAGCGCCATTTCCAAAATAAAACTCTATCACTTTACTGGATAAAAACTGCTTATTTTTTCCATGGTAGTTCTATCCTTATGCCTCTCTTTTTATTGGTTGCTTTAACTTCTTCAATAACTTCATTTTGATGAGCATAAATAATTTCATCAATTACTTTGAGTTGAGTTCGAGCAATGTGTGATGAAGGCGAATTAGGTGCAACAGTTATAGCCTCATTATAAAATACACGAGCCGCTTTAGTATTATTGCGTTTATAAAAATAATAATCGCCGATTACCAATTTGCTTTTCGAAAAGACTTCTTTCATGTTTGCCAGCCCTTGTTCACTGACTGCAACCTTTTTACTTTCGGGATAGAGATATAGAAAATCTTGAAAATAATTCATCGCCTCCGATGTTGAATCCTGATCGTAATCGGGCCCGTCAACAATGGAACTGAATGTTTCAGCCAATTTCAAATAGGCCTCTTCAACCAATTCATGTTCAGGATAAAAATCTATCAGACGATCAAGCGCGTCGATAGTCTCTATTGTTTTTTTGCGCTTTTTATTTGCTTCAGCGATATTGATTAAAGATTTTGGAGCCAGTTCATGATAGGGTGCTGACTTAATAATATTTTCAAAAATTTCTATCGCCAATGCATAATCGTGATAATTAAAAAAGAATAGGAATTTTTTTGGATCCCCACTCATTGCTTCCAGTGCAATATCATTTTGCCTCTGAATTACAGAATTAAACTTATTAAAGTGTGGATATTTAGTTATGATTTCATTGTAAGCCTTATATGCTTTTTTCCACTGCTTTTTTTCAAAATAAATCTGACCTGCTTTAAAAAGTGCTTCTGGAGCATCGGGCGAATTCGGTTGTTTTTTTACTAGCTTTTTCAAGCTACGTACTGATTCTGTTTCGTTACTTTTCTTCGATGAATTCTTGGTAGAGTTTTTAATGTCAGATTCAATACTCTCTTGAACTGCGTCTTTATTTTTGCCCAATTTAGGTAACCTGAAATTGACTTTAGCATCCCCAGTCAAATTACTGAATAAAATTACAGTAATCAAAATCAATACAGCTATAAAATTTTGTCCTTTTAACAGTGCCATTTTAATAACGTTGAAGCCCATGTTAGACCTGCGCCAAATGCGATCATTAATACATAGTCTCCATTTTTAATTTTGTTGTTATTCAGTGCTTCATCAAGTGCCAATGGAATTGATGCAGCAGATGTATTGCCATAACGATCTAAATTAACCGGAATACGTTCCATTGGTATTTTCATTCTTGTAGAGAAAGATTCAATTATACGAATATTGGCTTGATGCGGAATAAAGCAAGAAATTTCGTCGGCATTCAGATTATACTCTCTGAGCATGTCAATCGTGCTTTGCTCCATTACTTTGACAGCTGATTTAAATACTTCTTTGCCCAACATTTTCAAGTAGTGCTGCCTATCATTAATTGATTGTACTGATGCCGGACACGTACTTCCGCCACCAGGCATATATAAAATTTTTGCATCATTACCATTTGCAGCTAACCGTGTTCCAATAATCCCAACATTCGCACAATCAGAAATACTCAAAACTGCAGCTCCGGCACCGTCACCAAACAATACACATGTTGATCGATCTTCCCAGTCGAGAATGCTGGATAATTTTTCTGCACCGATAATCAACGCATTTTTATAATTTCCTGTTTTTAGCATACTACTGGCGATATCCAATATATATAAAAATCCTGAACATGCGGCTTCAACATCAAAACATGGAATCGGACTAATTCCTAACTGTTTTTGAACAAGACAGGCAGTTGAGGGAAAAGGCATATCTGGAGTAATCGTCGCTACGATTATCATATCAATATCCTGCGCTGTTAATCCGGCATTTTTAATTGCTTTCTCAGCAGCTTTAGTTGCCATATCTGAGCAACTCTCATTATCTGCTGCAATACGTCTCTCTTTAATTCCGGTACGAGATTGAATCCACTCATCCGATGTATCGACCATATGTGCTAAATCGCTATTAGTTAATACTCTATCAGGTGTGTAGGCTCCTATTCCTTTTATAATTATGGATGAATCCATAGCTGTGTTCATAGATATCATGACTGAAACTTTGATAAATTTCTCACGAGATAGAACGGAAAAAAGTCGGGTAGTCAAGGGTGTAGAATTATTAACACCTGAAATAGATTGTATATCCTATTTCGCTGCCCATAAATTATTTTGCTATAAAATCTTTCTATCAATAAAATATTTTTTATAGCTGACCAAATAGACTAAAGAATTTTTTAACATGTATTACGGTAAAAGAAGTATAGACTACTGGATACTAGGGTTTTTAACAGGTGTCATAGTTTTAGCCTTATACCCGGTATTATTCAACGGGTTTGTCTGGGATGATTCAGGAAATATTGAAAACAACCTCAAATTCCGTGGTCTGACACTTACCCACATGAAATGGATGTTCTCAACATTTTATTGGGGTCATTATCAACCATTTGCCTGGTTATCATTTGCATTTGATAATTCTATCTGGGGCATGAATCCTTTTGGCTATCACCTGACTAATTTGTTAATTCATATATTAAATTCAATCGTATTTTATTTTTTTATAAAATTAATTTTGATAAAAATATTTTTCGACATCTCGACATCTACAAAAAAAGAAATTCCTAATATCAAATTTCAAATCACCTGTCTCATCGGTACATTATTTTTTGCTATCAATCCGATGCGGGTTGAAACAGTTGCCTGGGTAACAGAAAGAAGAGATGTATTGTCGGGTCTGTTTTTTATCCTGACGCTTTATACTTATCTGAAGTATCACATTGATGAAAAAAAGAACGAACTCATTCGTCGGTTATCACTTTTATTTTTTGTCTGCTCACTCTTTTCAAAAGTGTGGGGAATCGTTATTCCTGCAGTACTGCTAATTTTAGATTACTACCCATTGAAGAGATATGAATGTGAACAAAAATCTTCCAAAAAAATTTTAAAACTGTTTATCGAAAAATTACCTTACATCTTACTCTGTGGAATATTTTTGTTGCTGACAATTCTGTCACAAAAAGTTTACGGAATGAAAATTTCTGCAGGACACAATTTTATCGAGCGCACAATTCAGTCGGGCTACGGGCTCGTTATGTATCCGCTAAAAACAATCTTTCCAATAAATTTATCTCCACTTTATTTACTGCATCATAACTTTAATGCATTTCAAATTAAATATCTGGCCGGATTTTTAATTTCAGTAATATTGACCTTATTTATTTTATTTAAATCTCGTCGGTGGCCTGCCGTTTTTGCCATCTGGTTCAGTTACGGAGCAATAATTTTTCCAATGCTCGGATTTGCTCAAGGGGGTGAACAAATAATCGCCGATCGATACAGTTATCTTTCCTGTTTGCCATTTGCTATAACAATTTCAGCACTCAGTTTTTTATTTTTAAAAATTGAAAGTAAGAAATTTTCTTCAACAAAAATTTTAGGCGTTATTTCATTAACAGTTTTACTTTGGTTCATAACTCGGACAAATATTCAATCCAGAATTTGGAAGAACACATTTACTCTCTGGAGTCATGCAATTACAATAGATCCGGAAAATTATACGGCCTACAATAATCGTGGCACTTTTTTTGCTGAAATAGGAAATCCGAATTTTGCACTCTCTGATTATAATAATGCGATTCGTTTTTTTCCAAATAATGAAGACGCTTATTTTAATCGTGCAAGTTTATACGACTCATTAAAAAAATTTGATCGGGCATTATCAGATTACAATTCTGTCATTAGAATCGACCCTGAATTTGCTGAAGCCTATTTAAATCGGGGAAATATAAAGCTGAGCCTGGGAAACAAAATGGCGGCTATTAAAGATTACACAGAAGCAATTCAGGTAAATCCGAAATATACCATGGCGTACTACAATCGTGGTGTTCTGCGTCATCAAACTGGAGATGAAAAAGGGGCCATTGAAGATTTCAAAAAAGCGATGGAAACCGCTCCACCTGATTGGCCACAAAAAAATAATGTTTTAAAATTTTTGAAGGCACAGGAGAAAAAAAGGTAGGGACGTCTGTCCTTGGTCGTCCGTCTTACGATTTCACATCACTGGCAACACGGTTATCAGTATCGCTATCAATTTTTTTTCGAATGCGGAATATGATACCGATAGCGATACTGATAAAAAACCCCATATTAATTTATCGTTAATTTTCTATTCCATATTGTCATTGCCAGCTCATGATAATGAGTGTGGCAATCAATGTAGATTTATAAAAGAGTCATAGATCGCCGTGTCATTTCATTGCTCCCGATGACAATCGTAAATTAAATTAAAAAATTTCGTGCATTTTCCGCAAACAGACATTTTATAATAAATCGTGCAAATTATTCCGACAGATCAATATAAAGAAAAAAACTTTGAATCACTCATCGAATTTTTAAAATATTGTCGCGAGCAGGCGCTCAAAGATAACCATTTTAAGATCGCCAGCATTTCACTTGAAGTAAAACATATCGATCCATTAGCAGTACTCGAGTCAATCTATGAACCTGAAGAACTGCATTTTTATTTGGAAAACCCTAAGCGTGATGAAGCAATTGCCGGCGCAGAATCAGTCGTTGAAAAAAAATGTGATGGTTCTAATCGATTTAAAACAATTAAAGAGTTCTCCAATGAAATTTTGGCAAACAGTATTGCGACTGGAGATTTAGAATTACCATTTAGTGGACCTCATTTTTTTTGTGGCTTCACATTTTTTGATAATATATCAGAAAATTCTCCTTACCCACCTGCATTAGTTTTTTTACCTCGATGGCAAGTTTCACGATCGAAAGGAACCTACTGCGCTGTTGCTAATGTTCGGATTGAGCCGACTTCAGATTTGAAAATCATTGCCCAAAAAGTTTGGAGTGCGCACGCAAAATTTTCTTCATTTAAATACACACAGCCTGAAGTTTCCAATAATATTACAGATGAGATTTCATATAATAATCTTTTTGATGAAGAATTTTTAAATTCAGTTGCAACAGCTTTAACTAAAATTGAAAAAGGCAATTATTCAAAAATAGTTTTATCTCGAGCAATAAATATTACAAAAAATTCCTCCTTTAATCCACTTGAGACACTCAATAGTATGCGAAATATTTATCCGGCTTGCTACTCCTTTTCATTGGCTAACGGAAATTCTAAAAGTTTTATCGGTGCAACACCCGAACGCTTATTAAAGGTTAAAAAAAATATTTTATACACTGAAGCAGTCGCTGGTTCTGAGAAACGCGGCAAAAGCGTCAGCGAAGATGCAAAGCTGGCGACAGAGTTGTTAAGTAGCAGGAAAAATTTAAATGAACATCAATTGGTAATTGATTCAATTCAACGCCGCTTAAACTCAATTGGTATTGATGCAGAGATTGAAAAAAATCCAAAACTGATCCAACTCTCAAATGTTCAACATTTGCTTACACCTATTTCATCAAAAATTAAAAACAGCCAACACTTAATAGATATTTTAGGCGTCTTACATCCGACACCGGCAGTCGGCGGCACACCGAGGGATGCAGCATTAGATGATATAAAAATGCTGGAGAAATTTGATCGCGGACTCTTTGCCGGAGCCATTGGCTGGTTTGATTATAGACGTGAAGGAGAATTCGTTGTCGCCATAAGATCGGCATTAATTGAAGGCAAAAATGCAACAGCTTACGCTGGCGCCGGAATTATCAAAGGCAGCAATCCCGAGAAAGAAAAACAGGAAACAGATTTAAAATTTAAAGCGATCTTGAATGCATTAAAGTAAGAGTAAACTAGTAGCTGGTAGGGCCTTCGCTTGCGAAGAGCCTTTTGTAGGTTGTAGCTTGTAAATATTCAGATAGACGCTCTCATACATTTTTGGTGCGTTATTTATGTACTGACTTCTCAGAGCTTATACTCGCGCCCAAATTTCCAATTTTGAATTTCTTCCCCCTACTTCTTCTGCCGATGCAGACTCGGATCGACCACTGCAGCCATGGCATTTTCATCCATCGTTCCACCAAAAAATTTATTTACTCTAGCTGCACACTCTTGTGGATTCTCAACCGTTAATTTATGACTAACAAATAGCGCGTCCACCTTCGGATGATTTTCCAGAATGGCTTTTTCCAATTCGTAATAACCGCGCGGATTATCTTCATCAGCTTCACGCTGACCATCGGTCAGTGGCTCAATACCTCCTGCTGCCAACATTTGCATCATCATCGATGTCCCTGATCTGGGTAATCCTGAGACAATTGTTATCACTTCTTTGGTATCTAAATCACGAGCGACAACTTCCTCTTTAAATTTTTGCATTGCTTCTTCAGATGCTTTACCAAGCTCTTCTTCAAACTCAGTGATATCCTGATTTTGCGGCAATGTGGTAACCTCCGGTAAACCTCTGCCTTTACGCACCTGCACGATATTTTTTCGGGCCAGTTTGGCCAGTTTGATATGCTGCTCAGCTTTATCAAATTCTTTCAGGCGATTTTTATAAATGTAGGCTAACCGTTTATGGGCTTCAGCATGATTCGGACTTTGCATGACAGCAACCTGCAAAGCTTTTTCAGAATACTCTTTTTTATTTTCTAAAATTTTATCAAACGTCACACGCATTTTGTCAGTAAGTTCGAGTGCTTGTTGGCATTGATAAAGTTGTATGCCAAAACGGTGTTCCTCCGGCCATTTTTGCCATAGTTCTTCAAAAATTGGTATGGCATTGAGGTAACGACCGGCATCGATATACGATCGAGCCAAATTGTATTTTAATTCGCGCACATCTTGTTCAACCGCTTTTTCCTTATTTTCATCCGGCTCTTCAATATAGCCGAGAGCCACCAGTTGGTCGATCGCCTCTTTTGCTTCAATCGGATCGAGCTTTTTATCCGGTGGGTGCATACCATCCTCGCCCGCAACATCGTCCCAACTCGGTATAGTTTCAATTTTTTGTGGTTCTTCAAAAGCCGTTGAGATAACTTTGCCGTCAAAATCCTGGCCAACAGCCAAACCAAAAAGGTGCAGGATTGTCGGAGCCAGGTCGAGTAAGTTGGTACCATAGACCCGTTCGTCTTTTTTAATACCGGGTCCTTTCATCGCAAAAATTCCATAGTGCCGATGTTCTTCAGCCGGTCCAGCCGGTTCCATTGGGATGTGTTGCGGGCGCAAATGATCGGGGTGAAATCCATGATCTGAATTTAAAATTATAGTAGTATCCTCACCAGCCAGAGTTAACAATGCTCCCAACATCAAATCGTGGTAACGATAGCCGGCCTCAGTTACCCCTTTGTACATTTCAAAATCTTCCTCTTTGACCCACGGACTGCGCGGCGGATGGTAACGCATAAAGCCGTGACCAAAGTGATCGATAGCATCGTAATAAATCGCCATGTAATCCCACGGTTCGAGTTGCATAAGAGCAGTTCCGGCAGCATGGATAGTTGTGCAATCGGCAATAATTTTTGCCAGACTTACCAAACGTTTGTCCTTTTCCTGATCGACATCAGCAGCATTCGGCACAAATGGCAAAATATGTTCCTGGTCGAGTTCCGCCGGGTGCAGACGCAGTTTAGCCAAATTATCAGATAGTTCAGCCGGTGGCAATCGATGTCCACAACATTGGAGACAAAACCGGGTAGAGCGTGGCGATATTACCGATGACGCCCTCGTTGATAAATTTTTCCAGATTGGGCATTTTACCCTCATCGATCAAAGGATTAATCACTCGCCAATCGGCGGCATCCCAGCCTATATGTAAAACTTTTTGTTTAGCCATAGAAAATTTCTATGCTAAAAATTTATTGTAAGGTAAATAAAATAATTTGGTTGGCAGAGAAATATACTCGCGCCTTTTAGGTTGTAGGTGGTAAAAGATAGGTAGTAGCTTGTAGGTAGTAGGTTGTAGGAATTGCGAAAGACGGTAATGATTCCCCGAAGCGTAGCTTCTTTGGAGTGCGGTGTTTTAACACCGCTTTTTGACGATACGGGTTACATTTCTGAAAATATCAAAGATGTTTTTGAAATCTACGACACTTTCAATTCGTTCGAAAAGCGGCGCCAAGTCGCCGCACTCCAAAGAGGTTTTCGCCTCAAAGATTTTCCCACAAGTCATTATTGAATTTCTACTTACTCAAAAGTATTATACTGAATGTAAGATATCTCCATTTCACTCCCAATACAGTATTTACAACCTACAACCTAAAAAGAGTCACTAAAAGTGATCAAACGGATTAACGACAACTACGCCTTCATATGACTGGCCTGCATTCAAATCTTCAGTCAATAATTTTTTCACTTCTGCCTTGTGGGCAGCTGCAATTATTAGTGCATCCCATAGCGAAATATGATACTGATCAACAATCTCAAGAGCATGGGTATAAAGTTGTGTTGTGCCATTGATTATTTTCCAATAGAGAAGAGGCTGAACTGCTTTACGAATGTTTTGCGTAGTGAAGCCACGTCGAAGAAGTTGATGTGAAAATTCTTGAAGAACCTGCACACTGATTACGGCAGCCTTATCTTGTTGAAAATAAGGTTTCAAGTATTCTCGAGCACGTTTTTGCTTTTCTGGCTCACGTTGATCGTAAGCGTATAAAAACAGATTGGTGTCAATGAAGATGTCGGCGTATTCCATCTGTTATTTGTGATTTCCACGACCATAGAGTTCATCTCGGACAAAGTCTTCTGAGGCACCAGGCAGCCCTTCCTGCATCAATGCCCAAGCTTGATCCTGTGCTTTTCGATAGTCAGCATTGTCCATATTTTCAAGCTGTTTTTCCAATAATTCAGCGACAATCGCTGAAAGTGATTTTCCTTCATCAACTGCAAAATGCTTGGCGCGTTTGCCAAGTTCATCAGAAATTCTAAGTGTAATATTCATAGTAAAATTTTTAAATTAATTTATGTTTGCACACAACATAAAAGTATAAGATAGCGTGCAGCACGCAAATTAAATATATTTATCCTGATATTTACTTTTGTAAAGAAGAAGTTCTAGGGATAGCCGAAAGACGTTTAATGATTCCCTGAAGCGTAGCTTCTTTGGAGTGCGGTGCTTCAGCACCGCTTTTTGACGTTACGGTTTACTCTTCTCTAAATTTCAAAGTTGTATTTCGAATCCAACGACTTAATCATTTCGAAATTATAGTGGCGACAAGTCGCCGTAGTTCAAAGAGGTTGAAGTCTCAAAGATATTTGCCACAAGAATTGAGACAATTTCTACTTACTCAACATTATTATTCTGAATTTTCTGAATTCTAAATGTAAGATGTCGTCATTTCATTATCCAATACCGTAACGTACAACCTACCACCTAAAAAACGTCTTTGGTGCGAGATAAAATACCTATCTCTCAATCAGTGTTCTATAACTTTCTGAATTACTAATTAAATTTAGACTGTATAAATATTGCATGCTTCAGTTGACAGCAAAGTTGTCGATTATTAGTTTTCACATTTTTAAAAATGACAGAGTTATCCTCAAATCGAATTTTATTACTGGGTTTTGATTCAGCTGACTGGAAGATGATTCGTCCTCTACTTGACGACGATAAAATGCCCAATCTTAAGGCTCTTATGGGCCAGGGTGTTCATGGAAATTTACGAACGTTGACACCTGCGATTTCTCCTATGCTTTGGAACAGTATCGCAACCGGTAAGCACGGTGATCAACATGGAATACTCGGCTTCGTTGAACCTCGGCCGGATGGTCAGGGAATTCAACCTGCCAGCAGCCATTCTCGTAAGTGTAAAGCCATTTGGCAGATTATTTCAGAAAGCAATAAGCGGGCAGATGTTGTTAACTGGTTTGCTTCGCATCCGGCAGAAAATATTCCACGGTTCCGCGAACTCGATTTGGAAAAAGATCATCGTCCAAAACAATTAATCCATCGTTTGGCTCAACTCTATACAATACATGCTGCGGGAACCTGGTTGGCGGAAAAAGATGACTGGGATTTTCTGGCAGTCTATTATGAGTCGATCGATCATTTTTCTCATGACTTTATGGAATTTCATCCACCACGAATGGACCATGTGAATGAGGCAGATTTTGATATTTATCAAAACGTCATGACTGAAATCTACGCATATCACGATCAGATTCTCGGGCGTTATTTAGATATAGTCGATGATGAAACAACTGTTATCGTTGTCTCCGATCACGGATTTCATAGCGACCATCTAAGGCCTGCAGGCAGTAGTTCGATGCAGGCCAATCCTGTAAGCTGGCATCGGGAAAATGGTATTTTGGTAGCAAAAGGACCTAAAATTAAAGAAGATGAAAATATTTACGGCATGTCGTTATTGGATATTGCTCCGACAATTCTTGCTCTGCTTGATTTAGATGTGCCAACTGATATGGATGGTAATGCTCAACGTCAATGGTGGAAGAAAATACCTGAGATAAATTATATCGAAAGTTACGAATCCGTATCAGTGGATAGCGAAAAAGATGGTTCTACTATAGTGGATCCACAAGCAGCTACAGCCAGCATGAAACAGTTAGCTGCACTCGGTTATTTACCGGATCTTTCAACCAAAAATGAGGATCTTATCAAACAAGCCCAACATTCACAATTGGCAACTTTGGCGTTAATATTTGATGAATCCAGATGTTGATCGTTCACAATCAAATCCTGAAGCGTTATTGCTTGAGTATTACCAACGACACTTGGATGAATGTCGACGATGGTTATCTACACAAACAAACATAAGAAGTCTATTTATTGAACATCGCGATTTTTTATATGATTCAGAAAATTCTGCTCAAAAAATATCTACATTTATAAATCAAACATTAAATTTGCAAAAAATGATAGGTGTAATTGATATAAAATTATATCGGCAAAAGGAAAATGAATAACGATTTTCAACATCAGGGGACAGACAGTGATCCCTATGCATTTGATCTTGTCTGGCGTGAGGATCAGGAAGCCTTAACAGAAAGTCATATTGTACCCCAACTCGATACAGTTTTAAATTTGTTCAGGCAATTGCGTTCTGATGTCGATAACGAATTTAATCTGAAGAAGACCAAGTTGGGTCGATTTGGTGGTGAGGGTCTTTCTTTGGATACATACCCGTTTGGTTGGTGCATGATTATCAATCAGGAAGTATACAAGAGGGCAAAAAAACAGGAAGTTATTAAAAACAACTTTGTCGTTACTATCCTCTCCCTCAAGAAGGACTCGGTCATCACCGAGGCCATTAAATTTAAGATCGTTAGTGGTATCTCCATTAATATCGATGTTTGTAAATCCTATAGTTGCAATTGATACATTTGAAAGTGTCGATTGAGTGACAGCTGAGTATCCATCCGTCGCAGAAGTAAAAGCAACTGCACTGGCAATTAATGGTGCAATTTTTTGTGTCTTTTGCTTACTCCTTTCGATAACGTCTTTTAAGGAACTGAGTGGGGAGATTTTCTTTTTCATAATATAGTTTAAGGTTTGTTGATTGATAATAGTTTCATTATTCTACCTAAATCCATATTTTGTGATACGGCAGGAGTTTATTAGATTTTAATCAAGAATTTTTTGCTTTGTGAAGGCTGTGACGAAGAGCAATTACAGCTGATGCACCGAGCGCTAAAACAGCAGCTGTTTCACTTGGCTCCGGTACTGTTATAGCAGTAGCAGTATCACTTTCATATTTAGCACTGACCAATGTGAAGCCGGTAAAATTACCCGTATTCGGTTTATTTACAACCATGTAACCATATTTTTGGAAGCTGCCGATATCAAATTTAAAGCCAAGATAAAAATTACCCGATTGCCCACCTAATCCTGATGTGGGCGATCCATTAGCATATAATACTGTACTTTGGGAAAAAGTTTGTCCTGCGTTTATTAAAGAACCTATGGATAGTTGGTCTGGATAGAGTGAAGTGTTTTCTACCAATTGGTCGTAGCCGTCAATACCACCAAGGAAAAAGCCATTAATACCAGATGTTGGATCAAAACTAAAGTCGTTATTAGCATCTCCATTGATGTCTATATTTGTAACGCTTGATGTCGATATCGCTACATTTGAAAGTGCTGACACAGTAACAACTGCATATCCATCAGTAGCTGCAGTTAAGGCCGCAGCACTCGCTATTAAAGGCGCAACACGTTGCGTCTTTTGTTTGGCATTTTGTAAAACTTCCTCTAGCGAACTAAGTGGTGATTTTTGATTATTCATGTCATGAAATTTTGCTTTTTTTTATTTATGTCAACTATGCAAATTATTATAATAAATTTTTTAAGTGAGTTAATTGTGAATAACGTATTGTGCAT
Organism: Opitutales bacterium; assembly: GCA_021772565.1. GTDB lineage: Bacteria > Verrucomicrobiota > Verrucomicrobiia > Opitutales > JAJFLR01 > JAJFLR01. The sequence goes on from JAJFLR010000054.1 coordinate 49,017, forward strand.
TTTTAATAGCAAACAAATCTCGTATCTTTTCATAAAGAATGCATTGAAAATTGAAAAGAGCCTAGCTGCAATTTAGGTAAAAGATTAGTATCAAGATTAAGAGCAAGGTGAGAATATGGATTTTAAATTGTGAGACTTAAAGTAATTCTTTAGCTAATTCTTTTCCTTGTTCTAAATTCATAATTATACCATTAAGCTGGGCGTCATAGATTTCGTTTAATATTTTTTTAAACTCCGGGCCGGGGTTGGCACCAAGTTCAATCAAGTGACGTCCTTGTAATATTGGTTTTGGAACGCTGTCTTTGACTGCTAATTCTTCAGCTCGTTTTAGCAACCATTCACCTTCTATAAATTTTGAAACCGTTTTTGGCGGACGACCGTGCATATCAGCACTCGCTACTCTAACGAGCCGATCAATTCGTTTAACTTTGCGTGCGAGCTTTCTAATTGCACTGTCACTTGCATTTGTTTTGTAAAACTCAAACGGTCGCATGTGATTTTGTACCAGGGCTATGACATCGTTTATTAAATCTTTTTGACGTGTCATATCGGATAAAAATCTGCGTGTTGGATTATCACCCTTTAAATCATGTCGAGGAGAGCGAATACGCCCATCGATTATTTCAGTGGTTGCCGGTTTGCCAAAATCATGACAGAGAACAGCAAAGCCAATTATTAAATCTTCCACATCGTTATTAATTTTTTCACGAGCAAAGGCGTCCATACAATGTAAAGTGTGCGTCCAGACATCGCCTTCGGGGTGCCATTCAGGATCTTGTTGGCAACCGATTAATGATTCAAGTTGTGGAAAGTATTTTATCCAGCCAGATTCTTTTAAAAAATTTAAACCGATCGAAGGTTGTGCTCCCAAAAGTATTAGTTTCTTCCATTCATCAAAAATTCTTTCGTGAGATAAATTTTCAGGAGTAATTTTTTTACATAACTCAATTGTTTCCGGAGCAACATGCATTTTGAATCGAGCAGCAAACTGCATGGCTCTTAAAACTCGCAGGGGGTCTTCGATAAATTTATCTGAAGTATGTCGAATGACGCCTTTTTCTAAATCCTGTTTTCCATTATAAGGATCAATAATTTCATTTGATTGAATATCCCAATAAATTGCATTGATAGTAAAGTCGCGCCGTGAGGCCGCTTCTTCGATAGACATTGATGGGTCACCCTCAACTGAAAATCCTTTGTGTCCCGGTGCTATTTTTGATTCACGGCGAGGCAGTGCAATGTCAATATTATGGTGGTGAATTTTAAATACGCCAAAAGATCGACCAACTTCCGACAAAACAAATTTTTCCTTGAGCAATGATTCCAAACGGTCAGAGTCAATTCCAAAAACTTCGATATCGGCATCTTTGATTGGATTATCTAACAGAGCATCGCGTACAGAACCGCCAACTAAATAGGCTTTGCCGCCGTTATTATTTATTGTAGTTAAAATTTCCAAACAGACTGACCGCAAATTTTCTGTTATAGAATCAATCGTTATCATTTTTACAGAATCAATCCTGAAATAACTCATCTTCCAACATTAAACAAATACAATGATATATTGGTAAATGATATTCCTGAATTCGATAAACGTTATTGTCAGGAACGCAAATGCAGAGATCGACCTCTTTTATTAATCTGCCACCACTTGAGCCACTCAATCCAATTGTCGTCATTGACTTTGCTTTAGCGACATTTGCAGCGTGTAAAACGTTAATAGAGTTTCCTGATGTACTGATACATAACAATGCATCACCCTCATTACCCAGTCCCCAGGTAAGCTGAGCAAAAGCGTATTCAGCATTTCTATCGTTAGAAAAAGCTGTGATCAGAGAATTAAAATTAGTGAGAGGAATTGTTGGCAATGCACCCTCCAGATTTTCGGCTAATTCTGGTCCCAGTTTTTTTTGCCAATCGAAAGATAGGGGTCTGTCTTTACCAAATTTTTTTAAAAGTTCACCTGATATATGATCTGCATCAGAGGCACTGCCGCCATTTCCGCAAATCAAAAGTTTATTGCCGGATTTGAAAACATTTAACAGTTTGTTATAAGTCTGTTCAATTTCAGTCTGGCAAGATATTAGATCAGGATAATTATTTATCAAAATTTCCAAATGTTTTTTCATTTTTTTGAGTTCAGGTATAAAATCCTTTTCTGATAAGTTCATAGCCTTTCAGATACGAGTCAAGATCAGGATTAATATAGGTAAATATTTATCAATTGTATTGATTGCCTAAACTCTCATGCTGGCTCTAAATATTTTTGAAAAACCATTAGTAATGCAAAATGTCAAATAAGCTGGAAAATATTTCATTAGTTTCACTAGCGACTGTCGGATCGAGAATCTTGGGGTTGCTACGTGATATTTTAGTTTTTTCTATATTTGGCACAACGGTAATAAACTCAGCTTTTCAATTTGCATTTACACTACCAAATCTTTTCCGACGATTACTGGGCGAAGGTGCGTTAACATCAGCAGTAGTTCCATTATTATCTGATGAATTAAAAAACAATGACAGAAAATCGCTATTTGATTTATTTAATAAAATTCTGACGCGAACTTTTATTACGCTTCTCATAATAATATTAGTAATGATAGTTTTGCTAATATTGTTGCGCAATAACGATGGGTTACCGCATCGATGGCATTTGGGTGCTGAGTATGGAATTGTATTGTTACCGTATATGGCGTTGGTTTGCTTAGCTGCTTTATTTGCAGCCGGTTTAAACGTATTCAATCATTTTATCACACCTGCCCTAACACCTATAATATTTAATTTTATTCTGATAGTATCGCTCGGAGTATTTGGATGTTTATTTAGTGAAACTGCAGAAGTGAGAATTTGGTTTTTATGTGCCGGAGTTTTAATTGGTGGCTTGGCCCAAGCAATTATCACAGCAAGGGCATTTCAAAAGAAAGGGTGGCAGCCAAAATTTGATTTAAGATTTTCGAAAAAAATTAGTGAGTTACTATCGCTTTTTTTACCTGGCTTAGCTGGAGCTGCTATTGTGCAAATCAATATACTGGTATCGAGAGTATTAGCTTTCAGCCTTGATGAATCAGCAGTTTCAATTCTGTATTTAGCTAGTCGTCTGATTGAGTTACCACTAGGGATTTTTGCAATATCGGTGACTACTGTATTGTTTCCCAATTTATCGCTGTTTGCTTCAAAGAAAGATTTTGATGGATTCGCAAAAGAGGGTGCTCATGGGATTCGCCTAATCTTAGCTATTACACTTCCCGCTGCTCTGGGATTAATAGTTCTACGAAAGCCCATACTGACATTGTTATTTGACTGGGGTGCTTTTGGATCAGCTGAAGTGTCAGAAACTGCTTCACCTCTTTTAATCATGGCAATTGGTCTACCATTTTATTCCTGGATAATTTTGATGACCAGAAAGTATCACGCATTAAAAGACATGACAACTCCCGTTAAATTATCATTTCAAAATTTAATTTTAAACGTAGTATTGAGTCTTTTGCTCATGCATAAATTTGGCGTTAACGGATTGGCCACAGCAAATACATTGGCTTTAGTATGTCACAGCATTTTAATGTATTGGTTTCTGGTTAAAAAGCGTCCCGAAATATCTAGATACATAATGCCATATCAATTTCTTATAATACTATTTGCCGGATGTGGAATGTCAGTTGTTACTTTTCTTGGTTGGAGTTTTGTTAGTTCAGTCATCTCGTCAGAAAAAATTGCTGCACTTATCTGCGTTATTACAATAATTCCACTTGGAATGTTAACATATTTTTTGTCACTAAATTTATTGAGATTCAAGGAGTGGGAAGATTTACTGGAGTTAATTTTAACACCACTAAGAAAATTTAAATTATTCTAGCATCTGCCATAATAAATTGGAAGATGTCGTTTTCAACTCGGTACCGAAATAAATCAGTGTATGCAAACAATAGACATAAGTCAGATAGATTGCCACACTCTGTATTCACAGTGCTCGCAATGACAACTTGTCATCGCGAGGAGCAAAGCGACGCGGCGATCCATGATTATTTTTTGATTAAACAATAAAATTTTTGGCAATTACTATATCAAAACATTAACTTTCATATCGCAATTGTGCATCACGATATGCAGTTTTCATTTCCATTAATTCCAATATATCCAACAAGCCTGCCAAATTACTTTGTGGTGGTTTAATTTCATCAAGATGCACTTCATACTGAAGGGTTGTGAGCTCAAGATTTTTTTTAAGAAGATCTTTATTTCTATAAACGATGCCTTGAAATCGAACAGGTTTTAATTCACCTGAATGGGCAATAATACCTTCAATATTTTTATAAAGATTCAACCATTTGGAGGCAGTTTTAGGGCCAACACCAGGAATTCCCGGAATATTATCTGCTGTATCACCGATGAGTGAGAGGTAATCCGGAATTTGGTCGGGTTTGACATTAAATTTTTTTTCAACTCCTTCGGGATTGAGTTTTCTCCATCCAAGTTTTGGATTTGCAGTTGGTGGAGGGAGTAATTGAAAAATTTTGCCCCCGACACATTGAGCCAAGTCTTTGTCGGCACTTACGATGCATACATCATCTCCATTTTCAGCAAATCGTTTTGCTGCAATACCAATCAGGTCATCAGCTTCAACCCCTTTTTTTTCAATTAAGGCAAATCCTAAACAGACCGCAATATCTTTTAAAAAAGAAAACTGTTTGCTTAGATCTTCGGGACACTCAGATCGTTGAGCTTTATATTCAGGTAATAGTGCTTCTCTTTTGTCGTCACCCTCCAAATCAAAAAATACGGCGATGTGATCAGGTTTTTCATCATCTTCAAGGCGCCAGAGAGTTCTGATCCAGCCATGAATGGCATTCGTTGGAAATCCATCAGTACGGGTTAATTCCGGAATTCCATAAAAAGATCTGAAGGCCAAATTGTGGCCATCGAGCAATAGCCACTTTGCCATGTTGATTATGAGTTAATGTCGTTTTTACTGTATTCTATTTATTCTGATTTAGCTCCACGACTGACCGCTCTTCCGGGTGTAACGATTGTTGGATTTTGAAAGAGTGTTCCAGGCTCAACATTTGTGAACTGTTGACGCGCAGGTGATCCCCCCGGGCTGATTAAATTTGCTGTAACGAAAATTAATAAATTACGCTTGAGTGTAGTTTCTCCTTCTGATCGGAAGAGTCTTCCAAATAAAGGAACATCTCCGAGAACAGGTACTTTATCTTTTACTGTTTTAACTTCTTCACGTGTTAAACCTCCCATAACTACTGTAGCACCGTCCCAGATAGTTACTTCTGTTCTCACTTCGCGAACTGAAAAGATAGGTTGGTAAAAACCTGAAGGCACGCGGACAGTAGAATTATTCGAAATAGCAACACTTGGCCCGCCATACTCGACGAATCCTTCAAACTCGGTTACTTTTGGATTTAGATTTAGACTGATACTACTGTCATCTTCAACTGTAGGTGTTACTTCCATTTCAACTCCAACATTTCTTACGACAAAATCTTGTGGTGTTCCAGTTGTTATAGCGACACTGGAATTTGTGACATCACCACTTCCAACTTCAGCTTCTGTATCGCCATATGATTCGGGATAACGAAGTTCCTGAGCAACTGTAATATTGGCAGTTTTACCTGAAAGCACTGTTACTTTAGGAGCACTCATTAAATCGCTGCCTTCTTCTCTGGAAAGGGCTCTTATTAGTGCTGTTACATCGAGATCACCGATAATTCCAGTAAGGGTTCCGATCGAACCTGTAATATCAGATGCTAAATCAATAGCACCCGGAATATTTGGTGGTGAAATTGTGTCTCTAGTTGTTCCTGTGGCTTGTGCTATTTCGATGACACTAGTATCATTATTAATAGAAAAACTAGTTAAATTTCTATTGGCAGTATCCAGTCTATTGTTGCCCAAGCCATTTTTAATTAACCAGTCAATGCCAAATTCTTCGAGATTGCCTTGAGAAATTTCAAGAAATTTTGCTTCGATTTCAACCTGCTTAATATCGTTATAGCGGCGAAGAATGTTACCAACTTTTTCTATATTGCGGGATGTGTTAGTGACGATTAGCTGACCATCACCCATTGCAAGATTTGCATTTGGCACAGAATCAAATTGCACGCCGGCCCGTTGTAGAAAATCTTTTAAAGCTTTTTCCTCTTCAGCCTGAATAGATATTGTCGAGGTTGTTTCCGCAGAAGGCGCAAATGGGTCAATATTTTCAGCTGAGATAGAATTGTTGCCGGCACCAATACCGGTTAATCGAATAATTGTAGATCTGGAGATTGGGAAAAATTCGGTTTCGAGTCTCGATCCCTGACCTGCACCTAGTCTGACAACAACGGCATCATCTTGAACATCGTATTCATAGCCGACTGATTCGACTACAAAATCTAAGATTCTATGTAGTTTCAGTTTTCTAAGTGTGATATTTACTTTTGGGTCGTTGTTTGATGGGTCAATTAAAACAATGTTTACTCCTGATTTATCAGTAGTATCATATTCTAAAGAAAGCTCTGACAATGTATCAATAACTCTACTTAAAGGCACACCACTGAAATTGACACGTGGAATCTCGATGGCTTCCAGTTTTTCCTGTGTAATGTTTCTTCCTTTGATACCTCCATCGGGTGCTTCTCTCTCAAAGATTTGTGGACGTTGCCATCCCTGGCTAACTTCTTGAAGCATCTGATTTTTAGTTTTCTGATGATCCAGATAGCCTTTGTTTAATTCCTTTTGGGCAATTTTGTCTAAAAAGTACTTAGCCTCAGTATTATTTGGATCCTCGGCTTCAATTTGGCTGAAAGTCACTTGTGCACCATCATAATCACCAGCGATAAACTGTGCTTTGCCTTTAGTGATGAAATCTTGTAATCTTCTTTGTTCATTCGAGAAGTTTGGATTTATTTCATCGATATCAAATCTGTTTGGGTTCTTGGCATAGATTTCAAGTTGATCACTATAAGATTGATATTCTTCAGTTGTTCCAAGGAGTCTTTTGTAGTTATCCAATGCTTCTCTCGCTTTATCGATTTCAGTTTCCTGAAAAAATTTGTCAACTTGTGTGAGATAAATATCTCCCTTAAAATTGATTAAATCTGATCTAAGCGTTTCTTCGTTAATGTCTTTTGCCAGTAAAAGTGCTTCATCCAGAGTATTTTGTGCCTGATCGAAATTCTGCTGACTTGCCAGAACATATGCCGTCTGCATTTGTTCTCTGATACTTATTACGTTTTTATCATATTTTTTGGATTCTTCCTGCAGAGTTGCTGTAATGAGATTTTTTGTTTTAACAGGTCTACTTAATTGAGGTTTGTCCGAGCTATGAGCAGCAGACACACTCTTGTTACTGGTGGATTTTGATTTTCTGGATTTTTTCTGAGCTGACACCTTTTTCTTTGGCTTACTCTCGGATTTTTTACTTTTAGCTGCTACAGTGTTTTTACCAGATTTTTTATCCTTCTTCGCAACTTTTGAGCTTTTAGACTTATTTTTATCAGCTTTTACACTCGCTTTTTTACTTTTATCGGCAGTTTTCAGGCCAACCGCTTTTTTATTTTTCCTGGAGGCTTTTTTACTTTTGGGTTTAGTTACTTCGGAAGATTTGGTAGAATCGTATTTAAGCTCTGCATTAACAGTATATAAAAGTTTACGAGCTTTTTTGTCATTTGAGTCTATCGCTAAAATTTCTTCCAGGATACTTTTAGCTGATTCTGAATCTCCCTTTGCTCGAGCTCTTTTAGCTTCTGTCATTAATATTTGCTTTTTAGCCTTTATGTTTTTCTTGTCTCTATTTGCATTCCCGCTGGATGCATATTTAACAGTGGTCTTGGTAGTTTTAGTACTGCTATCGACTGCAGCTTTAGACGAAATACCGGACAGTTCATTATTTACTTTGTCCAACAATTGAAGGGCATTTTTGTCATTAGGAGAAATGATCAATAGTTCTTCAAGATAGTCTTTAGCCGCGTTATTATTTCCTTGAGACCTTGCTTTAAGCGCATCGGACATCAAGTCAACTTTAGCTTGTGCGTCTGATACTGCAAACTCCTCACTTTGAGATAAAGCAGGTGTTAAGACTAAAATTATAGTAACAATTTTAATCAAATTAATCATTCGTATTTGGAATTTCATAATATATTTGTTCAGTTTGTTGTAGTAATTTTACTTATCGTTATATTTGTTTACTTATAGTTTTGTTATAAATCTTATTTGTGAATTGCTGAGTTTGAAATTGTTAGAATTTTAGTTTTCGGGTTATTGTTGTTTAAGCTGGTTTTAATTACAGTCACTGATCTATTTTTAAAATCGATATTTTGTAATGAATATTTATAGTTGTCTGCAACAAAAAAGTCACCCGGATAAACCTTAAATACATTTTCTGGATTTTTTAGTGAAATTAGTAAAGCAGCTGATGTAGGCATCAGCGTGAATGATTTATTTGATAATGTAATATCAGTTCCCAATTCCATATCTGAAATAACAACCGTTACAATTTCATCAATATAGGGTGTGAGTGTTGGGTCCTCGGGTTGAATTGGTTCGCGGTTGATATCAATGGATTTTACACTGAATTTGAGATCATCAAATCTATCACCGACGTTGCATCGAATTCCTTTACCGTTACTCAAGTTATTTAAAAGTATTATTTGAGAACCAATCGGATCGGAAAGGCTGCCAATATAACCTTCAAATTGAAGTCGATATTTATCTTTTACAATATCAACCAATGAAATCCCAAACGTATTGATTTCAATTTTTGGTTCTATCGGGGGTGAAAGTGTGAATGATTTATTTTTTTTATCATAATAAATTAAGGGTGGAGTGAAGATTTCAAAAATAGCTTTTGTGTCCCATGATTGATTTGTTGGCTCCAACCATTCGTTGAATTCAGTAACTGCCGGTGCTCGTTCGATGTTGGCGTAGGGGCGATGAGATAATTTAATCTCGTTACTCATTTTGGTGCTTTTACTCAATGGCGAAAACATCACAATGGTTAAGATAAGAATTAGTATACTAATTCCAAGTAAAAATTTATCGTAATTTTTTTTCACAATTTTTGATGAAATGTCTCAGAAATAACAAGAATCACTTCGACTGTATTTTTCGTTATTAATTTTTCTACCATAGAATCATTTTAGTAGCTATAAATTTTCTGTGATTACTTGAGTTCAATATATTCAATGGTAACTGTGAATTTAGAAATATTATTACTTACTACAGGGATTTGTTGTTCTGAATTAGGGTCCTGCCTGAGAGTTTGGCCAATCAGGCTAGCTAGATTATTAGCATTTGATAGTGCAGAATTTTTCTCAATATCTTTAAATGGCTCAACTTCCACACTTTGCACTACTAACGGGTATTCAAAATTCGAAAGTAATTTCAGGAAACTTCTTAATGATTGTGTCCTCGATGTGAAGGTTAATTTAAATGCGGTTGTGTCAACTACGCCGGGGACGTTATCTGAAATTCTTTGGTTGATTTGAAAAATATCACTACCTGATTTTTTTTCAGACAAAATAGAATTTTCAGCAGATGAATTAACTTCTTCTCTTGCAATTGAGACTATACTTTTTGGTTTTGATAAGTATAAATTTTTTAAAATATAGTCTAAAATTAATCGCTGCTTATATACGCCTTCAATTTTTTCTTTATTTGGCCCGGTGCCTGATTCAATAAATTTATTAAAGCCAAAGTTTTCTGCATCACCATTAACCAGCTTGATATTATTGATTTTAGCCTCATTTTTTTTAGCTTCAATAAAATCTACCAGGTCAAAGTATAAATCTTCAGGGTTAGTTATATTATTATCAGCTGTGGTTTGCTTAATCGCATTAATAGTAATATCTGATCTATACTCTTCCAACTGTTTAACTATATTTTTATAATTTGAATTTGCAGCCAGTAAATTTTGGTTATCCGGCGAGGGTATAATTTTTTGCAGATAATCACGATTTTGCAGTTTTTTATCTAGAATTTTGGATAATTCATTTTCTTTATTTGATAGTATTATGGCAAATACAGTCTGAGCTATAATCAATAGACCTATTATTATCAGTGTCGCAAAAAAGTATGGGTTCTTCTTTAAGGCTTGCATGGTTAAAGGGGCATTTCCGGGTTGAGTACCAGGGTAAATTCAAATTTCAGAATTCCTTTTTCAGTCGTATCAAATTTTTTATTTTTAACATCAGAGATAAATACAGACTCATTAAATTTGCTCAAAATTACATTAACCCTCTTTTTTGTATTATTGCTTACTTTCGCCAGTGGATTGGCTCTATCGATCATTCGACCCACAAGATTTAATTCAATGTCAGAAATTAAAGAATCTTGCTCGTTAACCTGTTCATTTGTAATTCCCAGTAATCCATAAGAATTGTTTGTATTATTCTCTGTTGTATCGGATCTAGTTACATTGAGTTTTTCAAGCCAGACATCTTCAACTGCGACTAAACGTTTTTGTAAGTCTATAAAGAAGTTAATCCAGTTTGATTTTGAGTTTACCAGTCTTTCTATTTTTTTAATATTATCGCGAGCAGTATAAGTATCTTCGGTTATATTACTTATTTTATTCTGCAGGATATTTAATGGTGTCAGCTCATTCTCAAGATTATGAACCTGTAACTCGTTTGTTTTAATTTTATTACTTAAATGAAATATTGGGAAAAATCCTGCGATCAACAAAATTACAGCAGCTGCTATTAAATAAGGCTTCTTTGAGTTGAATTCATCAATTAACTTTAGACTTTGAGGAATAAGATCAACAGATATTGCTTTGGCTATATTATTTCTAATGGCTTGTCCGATTAATTCTGAAATATGTAAACTTCCTCGGTTTAAATTTTGATTTCCAACATTTTTATTCAGCGTAATTTTATCTGAAATAATGGCGTAGTTTACCGGGACATTTAATTTTTCAGATAAAGTTTCTTTTAAATTAGGCAACCGTGAAGCACCGCCCGACAGGTAAACTTTTTTGTAATTAAATGCAGGTTTCTGCATTTTATAGTTCGCCATAGTACGTGCAAGTTCTGCCCCCAGTTTTTTTATAAATGATTCAGACTGTTCATTGAGTAACTTTGAGGTTATGGAATCGGCTGTATTTGATTTTGATCCACTGAATTTATCTAACTTTATTATTTCTGATTCAATAAATGAGGTATTTATTTTATCAGAAATTTCTTGCGTTATTGTGTTTCCGCCCAATGGCAGATTTCTTATGAAAAATGAGTCTGAAGAAATAAGTAAAATTGTTGTGGAACGCGCACCGACGTTAATCTGTACAATACCTTTGTCATTAGACTTATTTTCCAGTAAATAAGTATTATACTCGAGTATTGTAGAAGGTGATATTGCTTTAACATTTAATTTTTGTTCTGATACTATATCATGAATTTTTTTGGCCAAATCTTCTTTTATCGCGATAAATAATACCTCCAGCTCAACACCATCATCAGATATAATGTGACTCTCCCAAACTATTTCGGCTAATGTATGGTAAATGTTTTGTTGAACCTCGTATGCGATTGCCTGTTTTTGACGACTTGCATCAACTTTTGGTACTTTTATTATTTTTGTTAGTAAGTTTGCTCCGGGCAAAATTAGTTCAGCGTCGCCTGAATAGTGTTGCTCAACAATTACATGACGGAGTGCATCCTGAATTGATTTCAACCAATCCTCTTCATTTCTGTAATCATATGACAACTTTGTAGTACAAAATTTATCTACAGTTATTTTGTTGTCCTTAGACACAGAAATCACCCCGGTTGTCAGGTGTGTTGTTCCACAGTTGATTATCAGTTTACTGATTAATCCCATTATTGATTATGGTTTACCAATTTGTCTGTATTGTATACAATTATCGCATCAAATATAGATCAATTTTGTTTTTGAATAAATGCGGGTAGCTCTTTTAATTTTTTTATAAATTCTTTGGAATTATAAAAGGGTGTTTTATAAATTGGTAACATCACACCCTCATTTTTTTTGGCTTCTGCCTGAGCTCTTTTTTTGAACGATTCGACTCTACTAATATCAGTTAATGTTGAGGAGACCTGGGTTTTTTGAATCTTTAAAGGTTTTCCATCAACTTCTAGTTCAATAAGGTAAGCGGTAGGATCAATTGAAACGTTATCTCTTTTGAATATTTCCGGCGGCAAATAAAAAAACACTTTGTTTTTCTGACCATTTTTAAGTGTAACAATATCGACTTCAGAATTATAAAACTGAAAAGCTTTCTTTTTCTTAGAACCGATATTGTATGCGCAGGTTAATTTAAGTTTTATATTGTCAACGTAATTCACATTCGTCGCTTTAGGTGTCGGGTTTTTACCCCCTTCAATTTCTATTTCAAATTCTCCCCATTTTTCCTGTATGCCCGGAATTTTGACTTGATTGATACCAACATTGGATACGCTAACTGGAAAATTTTGTTCCGCAGATAAATTACTGCAATGTATTCCTAAAAAAATTAGTAGAATCAGAATTTGTTTTTTTATCATTTTAATTTTATAGTTTAGCTAATTGATATCACCCAGATATAAAGAATGCAAAACTTTCTTTTGATCACACAGGATCGATTTGACTGCTTTCGGAAAAAAACGTTCTGAATTCAATTTGCCAATTGACAGCCACTCAACTCCGACTTGCTTCTTATCAATTTGGTGTCCGTTACACACAGTTTCAGGATTATCGATATGACATTTAAAAACAGCTTCCAGTTGATGAAAGCTGCTGTGGTTTTCAGAAAAAGTATGATTTTTCCCAATATAGTCGCGCAAATAAATAAGGTTATCAACGATCACTGATACTCCGATTTCTTCGGCACATTCTCGTCTTAACGTTTCAAATAAAGTTTCCCCCGGTAATTGGCCGCCACCCGGAAGAATATAGAAGATTCCATTTTGATCCCGCATTTTTATGGTCAGCAATTTATCGTTATGAATGATAACGGCACGCGCTGCATTTCTAATCGAGTGAATCTTTCCCATTTATTAAAGTTGATTAACAATTTGTAATTATTTTTGCAAGTCCCATATTGTCAAAACATTAACAATTTTTTATCAAATTAAAAAATTAGTAAATGTTCATTGATTATCCTTTTTTTGCCACAAGTAAAAACTAATACCAAAAATTGTCAGCGACAGAATCATATTTGAAATTTTCATGATGACACCACCGATTACCTGATCTTCTAATGGAGTAACGTTGAAAAAATTTAGACGCACAGCATATTCGTATGTTTCGTATAATACATTTCCGGAAAAAGTTAGATAACCAAACACCGGTAATTGTCCAACCATGAGTAAAAAGATAAATAACATCCTAATTGGGTAACTGCTGGCAGGAATGATTTTTGATGGACTGACAAATGACCACCACATTAAAATTGCGCAGCCAAACATTGTCCAGTGTTCAAGCACATGTAATGCTTTATTGTGCAGTGCAGCTTCATAGAGTTCCGGTATGTGCCAAATTGAAAAACAGAGGGTGAATAATACTCCGCTGACTAATGGTTTAACAAAAAATCCAACTAATAAATTGGCGATTTTAATTTTCAACAATCTATCCAATAGCCAACCGGGTGTGCCAAAATAAAAAAACAGAGGGGCAACATATATTAGTAAAGTATGTTGAATCATATGTGCAGCGAACAAATATTCTTCACCTACTTGATCTAAAGGAGACCCTACAGTTATGTAAATAACTACTAATCCAGCTAAAAAAACTATTTTTTTAGCTAGCGGCAAAGATTGATCAGGAAATAAATTATTGCGCAAAGGGCCGGTTAATACTGTGTAAAGCCAACCACTGAAAAGCAGGCTAATGATTAACAACGGTTCAGTATGCCAGTGCAGTTGGATCATGACTCAATTAACAATCTAAACATTGTCTTTGTCGTAATCGTGATCATAATCAAAATTGTAATTGAATGGGCAATTATAGCCAAAAGCTACTGAGATTTGCTACTGAAATTCTACCTTGAATCTAAACAGCAATGAAATCTTCAATTCTTTGAACACTGGAAATCTCTTCTTCACCACCGATCGGAATAGTCTTTTCGCCGCCATGTAATACTAATAACGCGGTGACAGTTCCTGCTGCTATGACAAGTGCGGATAAAAATGTAAATGTCAGCAATGCTTTGTCATAAGTTAGGTGCATGAACCAAAATATAACACCGAAAAATTTTACTACTGAAAGAAAGACAATAGCCGTTGTTGTAATCCAGTTTGCAAACGGAATAAAAATAATAACCAGCTCGATGCCGGTTATCGCCGCCATGAATAATGCCAGATTGACGAAGGTGTGAAACTTGCCTGCTTCACTGACATTTTTACTAAATAGTTGTATTGCTCCCATTTATTTTTTTGATAAATATTTGTTGATCTCAATATGTTTTACCGACAAACTCAATAAGATATATCGCTGGAAAAATTATTAGCCAAACGATATCAACAAAATGCCAGTAGAGTCCCATGACTTCCACGTCGAGTGCATGGTCGTGTGTCATTTTTCCGGTATATGAATACATCAGCATGCAGACTAACCAGATAACACCAATGGCAACGTGTGTTCCATGAGTTCCGGTTAAGACAAAAAAAGTACTGCCAAATAAGCTGTTCATAATAGTCAGATCTTTGATCATGACGAATTCATAAAATTCATAAACCTGGCAGCCTAAAAATATCAGTCCAAAAAATATGACCCCAAGTGTGCATTTTCTGAAACTCTTAATTTGTCCCTTATGCATGGCCGAAACAGCCAATGCCATGAGAAATGAGCTCATTAAAAGAATAAATGTGCTAAAGGTTGTCAGCTCGATATCAAAAATTTTCAGTGGATCAATCGGGCCGAAAGGATGCATCTTCCGATAAACCAAATGAGTTGAGATCAGAGTGCCAAAAAACATGCAATCTGAGGCTAGAAAAAGCCACATGAGAAGTTTCTTGCTTTCGATGCCGGTAGAGGTAGCTGTTAAATCATGACCATGGGTCGCTGCTGCGCTGTCGCTCATAAAATTTAAAGTATCCTTAGCTATATTGATTAATATTACAGAATTGTTAATCGGACTAAAAAAACAACTCCTGGTTTTTAATCAATAATGAAATAATTAAATTATTGGAATACAGAATACATTACTGAGGAATACAAATACGAAATTCTTCTTTCAGTTTACAGGAGTCAGCACCAAGCATCTCGACATCCTCCATAAAGAATACAGTACCGAGCATCGCTACATCCTCCATTAGGAAGAAAGAAATTAGAATATTGAATCTGCTATCTGCTATCTGCTATCTGCTATCTGCTATCTGCTATCTGCTATTTGCTATCTGCTATTTGCTATCTGCTATTTGCTATCTGCTATTTGCTATTTGCTATTTGCTATTTGCTATTGGGTATTTGCTATTGGGTATTTGCTATTGGGTATTTGCTATTGGGTATTACACAGCTATCTGTAGTTTAGGACTGACTGCCGAATTCAAATGTATTCGTAAGTTCCTGCCACGGCAATGCAGTAATATTGTTCGCCATTTTTATTTTACGTTCACATCGACATACTAAATATCCGTGATCGGCATTGTCGTATTCATTGAGGAAGACATGCAGATGTCGCACATCACGTTTTTGTGGTTCACTTGTCCATTTAGTTTCGATAGGAATAAATTTCCCATTTACATCAATTACCCAATCGACTTCAGGCCCACTTGGATCCCGCCAAAATCGGATTTTAGGTTTTGGTGAAATCATTCGGCTTTTACGAATAAGTTCTAATCCGATAAAATGTTCAAAGAGTTCTCCTTTTCGTTCAGGAGTTACCCGAGTCCCTTCACGTGCAGCAAGTCTGCGAACACCAAGATCAAAAATAAGATATCTACTCGTTTTTGTGAGTCGACTTCTTGAAGCACTCGCTGAGATTGGCTCAACACGTTCTGCTACAAGGCAGTCCACTAATATTTCATAGTACGATGCTATTGTATTACGAGTCACTCCTACTTGCCTGGACTGTGAGCTAAAGTTTACAATTTTTCCTGATTCTAAAGATGCTAATTCAAGAAACCTCGAAAAACTGCCCAAATCTCTAACTAATACTTCAGCTCTCACTTCTTCTTCAAGATAGGTTTCTACATATGTCTGCAAGTCCACTTCTTTATCAACATTGTCACTGTTTTGTTCAATTCCTGGAAGACTTCCATAGAAAAGGATTTCTTCCAACTTAGGTGTTTTAAGTTCCTCGATTGTAAACGGATCTAGCCGTAGGCCGACTACTCGGCCTGGTAGCAAATTTATGTCCGAACCGCGACGTAACTTTCTCGCTGATGAGCCAGTTAGAATAAATTGTGCTTTATCTTCATCAATAAGGAACTGCACGACATCCATTATTTGACTACATCGTTGTACTTCATCCAAAACTATTAATGGATTTTCTTTATCAAGTGCAGCAATTTCTCCGATTAATATTTCAGGATTACGCTCATAAGTTTGACGTACTGTTGGCAAAAGAAACGAAATCGTAATATCCGCGGCAAATTGATTCAATAAGGTTGTTTTACCTGTTTGTCTTGGACCAAGCAGTAAAATGCTTTTTTTGCGATTCAAGTGATGCCTCAAAGAATCTTCAATTAATCGGTCTAGATAGGACGCCATTTTAACGTAATTTAATTATGAAAACAAAATATTCAGCGAAAATTGTAATAATTTCAACAATTTTCTTGAAATTAATTTTCGCATTCGATTATTCACCAATTGACTCATTGCAACTATCCAGATATCAAAAACCCTCTGTATGTTTTCTCACAGAGGGTTTGATAAAAAAGATGTCTCTTTAAATCCTAACTTTTTGGTCGGGATTTATTTCCTGGACGACGCCGATAATATACGAGTCCAAGTGCGCCAAGACCGAGTGCAGCGGCGTATTCGGCTGGTTCGGGGATATCAGTTACTGTGATAGATGTCCCTACATTAAAAGACCCACCTTTTATAGTTAGTAGATGTGATGAAGCATCCCAGGTTATGTTTAAAAATCCAACACCTCCATTACCTGAGTCAGGATCACGGAAAGCAACTGCTCCATTTGCATGATCAACGGTCCAATCACCAAAATTTGTAACTCCTGCTGTAATAATGTTTGAATTATCAGTTCCTAAATTACTCGTAAAGTTAGAAGTATTAATTACATCTCCAATATTATAAAAGCCTGGTGCCATGAAGGATGCGTTGATACTGTAATTAGTGGCTACTAATAGACCATTTTGTCCTGTAATTTCAATTGTACCACCTGAAATGAAAAACCGATCATCCGCGTCGTTACTTGCACTAACATAGTAAATTGATGTTTCATCAGGACTAGTTGTGAACGACATATTCTCCAATGCACCTAAATTAAGTTCCACAATATTTCCGGAAGATTGACTAGCGACACCCATTACCCCAGACAGCACTGCCAATCCTTGTGATCCCCGTGAAAATTTTTTCAGTTCATTTTTCATCGATTTCTGATGATCTTTTATATTTCCTCTTCCTCCTGATTTTACTTTTCTCATAGTATATTATTTTAGGTTATTTGTTAGTTAATAAAAAAATTGATTTTCACACAGCCAAAAGCTGTGAATATGGGTATTAGATGACTCGTGTAGCTAATCGAGATTTTATGTAGGTCGACTGTGTCACATTCGTCGAATTGGGAGAAATTTGCGAACAAGCCATATCCCAGAGGCACGAGGCACACCTCCAATCCAGTAATTCCAAATCATGAATACCTAGAGATTCTGGATTCCGTATTCCGTATTCCGTATTCCGTATTCCGGATTCCTAATCTTAAAAATGAGGGTAGTGTGATCAAATTTCTAAATCTATTAAAAAATATAATTCGAGAAAAATAAGCATATGCTTTTATCTGTCAATACTTAATTTAAGATGGATAGGGTCTGGAAATTCTTAATGGCAAATACTATAATTTTATAAATTTGCATCATCTGGAACCGTAATAAAAAAAAGCGGTGCTAAATCAGACATTCGGCTGAGCTCAGTCGTAGCCCATTACTTCAGGGAAGCTGTGCTTCAGGGATAATTCTTTGAGACGAAGCCTCAGTCGAATGGCTGACGCGGCTCTTCGGTCGAACTAACACAGTGTCGTAGTATTCCCATTTTAAAATGATAAATCTCAGCAGTTCAGTTTTAAATTGCTCTTTCAAAATTTATCCTAATATTTAAATATTAGGAGTT
This sequence comes from Opitutales bacterium, assembly GCA_021772565.1. GTDB lineage: Bacteria > Verrucomicrobiota > Verrucomicrobiia > Opitutales > JAJFLR01 > JAJFLR01. The sequence goes on from JAJFLR010000054.1 coordinate 67,233, forward strand.
GATAATTTAACCAATATGCGCATGAGAAAATTATCTCTAATTTTTCTTGTAATATTTCTACTTATTCAAATCGAATGTCTCGCTTCAAAGTCGATAACTTTGGTCGGTCATAACGGTGTCAGTGTTGAATTTGAGGGTGCACTAGAAGCAATTCCTCAAGGGCTAATCGTTAGATTATCCGGTAGATCTGATGACACCTTAGTTGCATGGAAAAAATTTGATTTAGATAAATTAAAAAAACATTCGGAAATTTATCGAGCCTATTTACTGGCAATTGAACATGAAAAAACAACGCGACTTAATTTGGGTATATTCAAAGATAGAATTAGCATTGATGAATTTAAGGAAAAGTTAAATTTAGAATTAGAAAAAAAGTTTTCTATCGTTATACCCAATATGAAAACTTTTTATATAAACAATGACATCGAAAAATTTTATAAAGCAAAGCTACGCGATAATCGACATATTGAAAAACAATCTGAAAAATTTTTAAGATATTATTTTAAGCTTCTTGCTGAGTTTTTTTCACTTAGGAATCCTGAGCTTGAGCTCGAGCGTGTCACATGGAAGTGGTCAAACGGTTTAAAATTTCGGTTGGTGAAGGATGCCAAGCCCAAAAATATAAAAGCTATAAAAATTTCCTCAAAATATATAATTGAATATATGGCTAATGACAAAAAACAGTACCGAAACAAGATAATTATTTATTTTAATAATCATCAAAGTGTACTCGAAAAGCCGATAAATATTTTAAAGAGTCATGTAGAAATATTAAAACTCAAAGTAGAATCAAATGATGAATCGAAAATAAGTAGACTAAAATATTTAATTAATAACGTTATTGAAGATTTGGAAAATATGAATAAACAAAAAACCAGAGAACATCGGGCGATTGAAAATTTAAAAAAGTTATTACGGGAGCTAAACTAATTCTAAATACTATCAGACGGATTATTTTTTAGCTCATCTTTCCAACTTAATCGTCTTGCTTCTGCACCAAATTTTTCCGCAGTCTCTTTATCACCTTTCTCCATCCATATTCTAGATAGACTTGTATTAATATGAATATCGTCTGGTTTTAAATCGTAAGCTTTTTTTGCCGAGACCAATGATTTATCAAAATCTTTTTGCGAAAAATAAACTTCTGTTAATGCATGCCACGCTTCAAAACAATTTGCTTCAGCTTGAATTGCCTCTGTTAATTTTTCAATTGCCAAATCGTTATTGCCTAACGTAAACTCTAATGTGGCGTCTTCAACGAGCTCTGATATTTCATTTTTCAAAATTATTTCAATTACAGTTGAATAAGTTAAAATTATTGTTAATAAGCGACTTGTGGAACTTTATATATTGTAATTTCACCGAGGATCAACATACTTCCGATTTATAATTTGTAAACGATTTAATTCAAATTTTTAACAAATTAACTTAAACCCCAGAAAAGATTATGAGTGATGTTATTGATGTAGACCCCGGTAGAACTATAATAGAACAAGGTGAAGAAGGCAATGGATTTTATGTCCTTAAATCTGGTACCCTTGAAGTGATCAAAGATAATATGGTGTTAACCCTGTTAATGTATCCTGGAACTATATTCGGAGAAATGGGAGATATTCTAGGTATTCCACATACGTGCACAGTGCGTGCAAAAAGTAAATCGAAAATTATGTTTTTCTCATCAGAAGTGATGGAAGAATCCTTTTCTCAAACACCTGATTTAGTCTTGAGGTTTCTGAGAACGATAGCCAGTCGCCTTGATCGAACGACTAAAAAATTAGCTGCAACAATTAAAGATTAAGAGGCCATACCAATTGTTAAGTTAAACTCTTTTGAAATATTTTTCACAAAATTAGTTTTACCTATGTGTATGAATTAGTGGTATAATATCATCATTGGGATGGCCTCTTTTTTATTTATGGACTGCATTAAATCAGCTAGACTCTATGTAGAATATTCAAATTCCAAAAGTTTGGATTTAATTTTCGATATGTTTGCAGAAGATGCCACCTATAGTTCTGATGGTACAGGATATTACAGCAATCTTGCGGAAATTAAAAAAATGATGATACTATTTTTTGATAAGCATAAAAATGTTTATTGGCAAGTTGACCATTATGAGAAAATCGATGATTTCACTGTGCAGTTTAAATTTATAAGACTGAATACAGAAATAAAATCAGTAAAGACTGTTCCAATTTATGGTGACGAGAAAATTGAATTTAATCGTCATAATCTTATTAAACATATTGAAGTTAAGATTGATGAATAATTTAAAATAATCTTTGATTTCTTGCTAGTTGATTCGACTAATAATTTGTAATTCATCAAAATTTCATCAAAGCATCATACTATCATGGATCTTTTACACCAAACCCCACTTTCATATTTTACAGGAAGAACTAATCCGTATCCTGAGATGACACAAATTCTGGATGGAAAGTCTGCTGTGCTTTTTCCGGCCGGATATTGGTTAGTTCCAGGTTATGAAGATTGTAAACAAATATCGGCAGATCAGAAAAATTTTTCGGTAAAGTGTCGTAACAAAACTGTTCCCTATCTTTTGGGTATGGATCCACCCGAGCATATTTTTGCCAGAAAACAGGCAGGTAAACTTTTTTCAAAAAATAATATTAACCGTTTGATTGAGTTGTCAAAAGAGTTGGCAGAAAAAATTAGCTTAACCTTTGTCGACCAAAAAATTGACTTCGTTGAGAGTTATGCGTTTTCATTGCCGGCTCAAGTTATGGGATTCCTCTTAGGTATAAAAGAATCCGAACAAGCTCAATTTAATCAGTGGGTTAAGTTCCTGATGTTAGCTCCGGCTTTACTGCTTAATAAGGTTATGTCATTCGAGCGTTTTAACAAAATAATATCTGAAATTGATTCCTTCTATTTAAAAAAATTAGAGATATACAAATTGCATTCAGCAGAACGTCCTATAGCATATGATTGGTACTTTCAATTGGATGAGGAGACTAGACTTACAAAAAAAGATTTTCTCAATTTTGCTAGATCTTTGATGTTCGCCGGAATCGTCACATCAACTTGCTTTATTTCAAATACACTTATTGCATTTAACAACCATCCTGATTTTTGGAAACTGTCACAGGAAAATCCATCTTTTCTAGAAAAAGTTTTGGAAGAATCATTAAGATTTGAATCACCGGTTGTGCACAGTAGTCAAACGACAATTAATGAATTTCAATTGGGTGATATTATAATTCCTTCAAATCAACATGTGATTTCTTTTTATGGCATGGCAAACAGGGATCCACGAGTTTTTGAGGATCCACATCTGTTCAATCCATTGCGAAAGGAGTCCGGAAAACATTTAAGTTTTGGTAACGGGCCGCATGCTTGTATGGTTGCTGTTTCTGCTTATACTTCACTTTTAGAAAAATATAATAGTTTTAAGTTGGAAGTTGAAGTGGAGCAGATTGAGTGGATTGCCTCTACTAACTTAAGAGGGCCAGTTAATCTTCCGGTTAGGTTTTTTATTTAACCCCGATTTATAGTGTTTGTTATAAAGGTTTTCATTTAATGTAGCTATACTGAAAACCCTCCAATGTAGGGCTCGAGCTTGCTCGATGCCTGGTAACGAAATTTAGGTGTGGAACAATCAAGGCTCTTTGCAAGCAAAGGCCCTACAAATGATTCATAGAATATGTAATTATATATATTAATTCGTAAATCGGGTTAAAATTATAGTTTATAAGTCCACATGCTAATATTATTAGTCAATACACCGCCCATCCGTTTAGCTAGATTTCTAGTTTCAGCGTCTTTATCTACATTCACAGTGAAAGAGACTGTCCCGTAATCGAGTTTAATTGCTTCAATTACACTCCGGTGCAGCATCATACCACTCAATATTCCCGAATACTGAAAAAATTCCTGCCCAACAACTCGAAACTCAATATAACCATTTAGACCAGCTGAACCTTTGCACAATAAGGCACCAAGTAAATTTCCATTGCATTCTACAACGCTGGAGGCTTCAGCTTCATATGCATTGCCGTAGGCTTCATGTTCTTCTCTCAATCGAAGTCGATCAGGACTCAGACGATTGTACGGTTCGATTAGCTTGGCTATTTTTGGCAAGTCACTTGATGAAATTCCTCTTACCTGCCAGTCAGGAGAAGGTTTCCATTTTTTAGAAATTTTATCTAATCGATTTTTAACCTTTATCAAATCAACACGCCAAATCTCTTCAGTGCGGCCCACATCAAATCCTGATTCTTTAAAAAATGATTCTTCGACTGAACCTACGCTCACTTGCGAAACTAAATTTTCGACACCGAGTTCAACAGCCTTTTTTTTAACTGCTTCTAAAAGTAAATTGCCACCACCTTCATGTAATATTCTGGGACGTAATCGAAAATGCAAAAGTCCCTGATTTTCTTCACTACTGACTCCAGCCAAACCAACGATCCGCTCAGGTTTGTCGGCAACAAGCACAAAACTGTTCCACGATTTGGCAAACTGTCTCAATCCGCGAACAAAATCCGGCACCCGATCTAACTCATCACGCCAGGGTGGTCGAACAATTAACTGGAGCTTACTAACTGACATTTTTAATTCTATTATTTTCTTGGATGCGATAAAGTGACGGGGCAATAACCTTTTTCATATTCTCTGGACTCGATAAAAGTTCGCCAAGAAATTCAGCTAACTGACGACTCACATCAACCGGGTGGTTTATACAATCTGCGTAATTTATCTCGGTTAGGCGAAGGGGTAATTTTGGATTTGCTGCATAACTTCGCAACGGTTGTAGAATTTCCTCTTGATGATTTTGCAATAATTCTTCAGATTGAGCTAAAGCGTTATGTTTGTTTCCTTGTTCTTGCAACATCGTCTGCTGTGAACGAGCTACTTCGCCTATCGGACGACTCATCCATATGATATAATAAGTATAATTTCTCGGCAAAAACTGCAGTTGGCTTGATACAACTTTAATTACTTTTCCAACTGCTCGGGAGATACAATGAGGGTTGTCGTCCAATGATTTTATTGGCTCCCACTCAAAAAAGCCGCGTGGGTTATGACGATTGGCCGGTCGTTTATCATCGACTTGTAATGTCATGCCACCCTTCTGCAACATCTGCATCATCATTGATGTTCCCGAACGTGGCAGGCCACTGACAATGACAATTGGCTGATGGGTTATGTTAAGATCAAATACCTTTATCGGGTTATCTGAAGAGCGAGTGTATGATCGTTCTTCAGCTTCTTGTAATTTATTGGATAATACTAGTGATCGACAAAGACCTAGTTTGGCGATCAAGCTGGAGTTTTCACGAATTTGCTTTCGGAAAATGTTCTCTGCCTCTTCATAGCCTTCAGTATACAGCAAAATCATACCGCGTTCGATTGATGTTAAATTATTATCATAACCATTTTTACTTGCTTGTTCTATATAATAAAAACTCTTGTCATAATTTCGTCGCATTCGATGAAGTTTAGCAAGATTGTAGTTTAGCTCTCCATTTTGTGGGCCATAGTCTAGAAGTGACTGTTCCGTTATTAGGGATTCTTCAACTAAACCTAATCTGATCTGGCAACGTGCAAGTGGCAGAGCTATATGAGATGCTTCCGGATGATGAAAATAAGCTTCCTCTAAATACGGTAGTGCTTCTTCCATACGACCTTCTCCCACTAATGCAATTCCTAAGTTACAGGCATTTTCACGGCGTGTTTTTGATTCTGTCAATTCTTTTCTTTCCTCGTGCGGTGATATGTAACCAAGATCTTCAAACTGTTTGAGTAACGCTTTTGAGACATAAGGATCAACTGCATCAGAAGTATCCCTATCAATGGGGATTCCTCGGGATTCCCAAGATGGAATTTTTTCAACAGATTTATTATTGGTAACCATAGCTGATAATACCTGACCAGGCATATCAGTACCTACCGGTAAATCAAGCATGTGCAATAGAGTCGGAACAATGTCAAAGTGCGTTGCTTTAATATTGTTTACTCCTGTTTCAAATAACGGCCCCGTACCGACAATTATACCCTCTACTCGATGCCAGGCAGCAATTCCGGCGTCGACTTTGGGTGTTCGTGACGGTCTTTCATTTCCACTCAAGAAGCCGTGGTCTGAAATTACGAGGCAGTTAACATCGTTACCTGCATACCGTAAAAGATCACGCAACAACAAATCCTGTAATTCATATGCTTTGCTTACTACATCACTATAAAGTGAATAATCACGATCTGAAATTTCCTGACGTTGCGGAGGAGCCAGTGCCATAAAATCGTGACAAATCCAGTCGAGGAAATGATAGTAAATAGTCATGAACTCTAAATTACCCTCTTGCGATAAAATATTCCAAATAGCTTTGCATTGGCGACTTCGACTGGAAATTGGCTGTAGTGTTTGACTGGATTCATTGAACTCACGAAATCCTGCAATTCCATGCTCTGTGGGGGACTTACCGGTTGCTATAGTGGTCCAAAGCATTGGTGATAGGTAAGGTGGTGAACTGCGCAATATTCCGGAAGCTCCGTGCTCGATCATATGCTTCAGTTGTGGCATCCGGCCAGACTCTACCAATGGTTGAGCTAAGTTCCAATCGGCGCCATCCCAACCAATTAAAATAATTTTTTCACGCATAATTTTTTTAATCAGTTGTTATTTCTTATCAGAAACAAATATTAATTATTTATTCAAAATAAAATGAATATAACTTACTTATAAAAACTTGATTTTATTAACCAGAAAGTTTAACCCCTTATCATATTCAAAGTCAAAATGTATAGTAAAAAATAAAAATTATGAAAATCTTTCATTCTTTTTTAATTTCAGTGAAAAACCTTTCTTAAAAATATTTAACACTGACTATGTAAATTCCGGGAGTGGAAACTATTTAGTTAGATATAGTTTTGGAGCAGCACTCAATTTTACTACGGCAGGTGGTGCATATGCGGCATTTGAATTTAACGATAACGGTCCATGGGAAGGTGATACAGGTGCAACATCATACTTTGCAGCGCGAAATACAACTACATCAAAAGAAGCTTGGGTGGCTGTAGAGTACAATGACGCAGCTAACACACTTGATTTAATATCCTTTGCTGTAGCAGATGCCTCCGATAATATTACTGCAGGACAAACAGTAGTCCCCGAACCTTCTGAGACAGCCGCACTAATGGTACTTGCTGCTGGATCTGCAGCAATCTATCGCAAAAGGCAGCGGAAAAAAGCTTAAGTAGTTTTACAATAAAATTTACTGCTCTAATTGTATCTCTTCGAAATCTTGTATACTATTGTTAATTAGCTGAGTACTGTAGGGCCTCCGCTTGACGGAGTGCCACTAATTGCTGAGTCTTTGTATACATGGATTTTGCCAAATTAGTTTGGTAGATGTCGTTTTCAACTCGGTGCCAAAATAAATTTGGTAGACGACTGGGACAACTGTCCTTGCTAAGAATATCAGACCTCAGCAATTTGACCGTTTTTCTTCAAATACAATCGCAGGCTCATTCCTCTGCTCAATAAACACTAATAGTGTTTGGTTGCTAAATATGTAATATTATTTGAATTAATCTTATGCGACTTATAGGCTTTTATTTATTCAAAAGTATTATGATTATACTTTTGATTATAGCAATTGCCAAAAATAATTTTATATAAATATTAAACTGATTTACGAATCTATATATATAAATACAAATTCTGTGAATCATTTGTAGGGCCTTTGCTTGCAAAGAGCCTTGATAGTTCAATACCTAAATTTCGTCACTTGGCATCGAGCAAGCTCGAGCCCTACATTGAATGTTATTTTTTATAACTACAATAAACGAAAACTTTTGTGGCAATAGCTAGTGCTTTCAAATTATAACTCTTTAAATTCTTATTAAACAAAATTTGAGAAATGGATCTTTTGCATCAGGACCCGCTTTCATACATGACAGGTAAGAGTAATCCTTATCCAGAATTAACGAAAATTTTGGGTGGCAAGTCGGCAGTGCTTTTCCCGGCAGGGTATTGGTTAGTCCCTGGTTATGAAGAATGTAAACAAATATCAGCAGACCAGAAAAACTTCTCCGTAAAGTGTCGCAACAAAATTGTGCCCTACCTTTTGGGGATGGATCCTCCTGAGCATATTTTTGCCAGAAAGAAAGCGGGTAAGCTTTTTTCAAAAATTAACATTAATCGTTTGCATGAGTTATCAATAGAGTTATCAGAAAAATTTAGTACAGCCTTTGTTGATCAAAAAATTGATTTCGTTGAGCGTTATGCTTTTTCATTGCCGACGCAAATTATCGGGTTTCTCCTAGGTGTAAAAGATACCGAGCAATCGCAATTTAATCATTGGGTAAAATTTTTGATGTTAGCTCCGAGCGGTCTACACAAGAAAGTTATTTCATTCGTTCACTATGATAAAATAATATCTGAAATTGATACTTTCTTTCTTCATAAATTAGATTACCATGAATTGTCTTCAACAGAACGTCCAATGATCTATGACTGGTACTTTCAAATGAATGAGGAGAGCAGAATTACCAAAAATGACTTTCTCGATTTTGTGAAAACATTAATGGTTGCCGGAATTGTCACTGTAACTTGCTTTATCTCCAATACTCTCATTGCATTTTATAATCATCCTGAATTATGGAAACTGGCGCAGAACAAACCATCTATTTTAGTAAAGATATTGGAAGAATCGCTTAGATTTGAAGCGCCAATTATGCACAGCAATCAAACAACACTCAATCAAGTTCAAGTCGGGGATGCCGTTATTCCATCAGGCCAACAAGTCATTGCTTTTTTTGGCATGGCAAATAGAGACAGCCAAATTTATGAAGATCCACATCTGTTTAATCCATTTCGAAAGGAGACGGTTAAACATTTAAGTTTTGGTTACGGGCCACACGTTTGTATGGGTGCAAATCTCGCACGGTTGATTGCGGTATCTGCTTATACTGCTCTATTGGAAAAGTACGATAGCTTCAAGTTGGAAGTTGAGGTAGAACAGATTGAGTGGATTGCATCGTCATACCTGAGAGGTCCGATAAAACTACCTGTTCGGTTTAAATTATAATTTATAAGACCGGGGTCGAATCTTATTTGTTAATTTGCCGACCATTCGTTTTATTTTCTTTTTCTCTATTGCGATAGAGAGCTGGGTCTATAACCATATTCATTTTCTCTGGCGCCGGAAGAAGTTCTCCTAGAAAAGAAGCCAAATTACTACAAACATCATCCGCATAATTTATACAGTCTGCATAATTAATCTCGGTTAAGCGAAGTGGTAATTTCGGATTGTCTGCATATTTTCGTACTGATTGTAAAATTTCATTTTGATGATTTTGCAGTAGAATTTTTGAGTCAGTTAAATCGTTATGGCTATTTCCCTGTTCTTGCAACATTGTTTGCTGTGAACGAGCTACCTCACTAATAGGGCGATTCATCCAAATTATAAAATAAACATAATTTCTGGGCAAGAACTGAAGTTGGCTCGATACAACTTTGACAACTTTTCCAACTGCCTGGGAGATACAATTAGGGTTGTCGCCCAATGATTTTATTGGTTCCCATTCAAAAAAGCCACGTGGGCTATTTGTATCAGCTGGCCGTTTATCATCTACTTGTAATGTCATCCCCCCTTTTTGCAACATCTCCATCATCATTGAGGTTCCGGAACGTGGCAGACCACTAACGATTACTACAGGTTTTTGTTTATCTGCCTGTTGATTATTTGAGTTAAATACTTTTACAGGATAGTCTGCAGAACGATAATAGTTCTGTTCTCGCTTCCAAATTTGCCGGCGTTTTTTTGAATCTTCCCTGAGACGTGATAATTTAATTGTATGCTCTTTTGAAGCTTTCTCCTCTGGAAGTTCTGAAAAATTCATGTCATGATAAAACAAAGGTGCAAATTGTTCACTTGCTTCTATTTTATCTCTATGCAGGCGAAATTTTTTTGCTTTAGCTTCCGGAAATTCGGGCTTTGATTGAATTGCATGATCAAAGGCCTCTTTGGCTTCATCGAGTCGCTCCAATCTTTCTAAAGATTGCCCTAAGGTAAACCAAGCCATCGCAACATCCGGAAATGCTTTAACTATGGCTGATGTTCGCTGTTCAGCTTCTTGTGATTTGTCAGATAATACAAGTGCACGACAAAGACCCAGCTCGGCACTTATGCTCGGATTTTCAACGGTTTGAGTGCGAAATATCTGTTCAGCCTCTTCAAACTGTCCGGTATGCAACAAAATGAGTCCGTGCTCGAGAGATATTAGACGTTTGTCATATTCATATTTTGTAGCTTGATCAATATAAGACAAAGCCACCTCGTAATCTTTTCTCATTCGATAAATTATTGCCAGGTGGTAACAAAGTTCACCATTTTGCGGACCATAATCCAGAAGCGACTGCTCAGTAACTAAAGATTCCTCAATCAATCCTAACTGTATTTGACATCGGACAAGCGGTAGGGCTTTATGGGATGCTTCGGGGTGATAAAAATAGGCTTCTTCTAAATACGGTAATGCATCCTCCAAACGACTTTCTCCCATTAACGCAACACCCAAATTCCAGGCATTTTCTCGTCGAGATTTTGATTCTGCCAATTCTTTTCTTTCTTCATGCGGTGAAACGTAACCAAGTTCTTCAAACTGTTTAAGTAACGCTTTTGTGACATCCGGGTCAACTGATTCAGAAGTTTCATTTTCAAGAGAATTTCCTCTCTTTTCCCATGAGTCGATTTTTTCCAAATAATTATTACTTTTCAACATGGAGGATAATACCTGACCCGGCATATCAGCACCTACAGGTAATTCAAGCATGTGTAAAAGTGTGGGTACTATATCAAAGTGTGTTGCCTTGATATCATTAACTCCTGAATTAAATAACGGACCTGCACCGACGATCATTCCCTCTATCCGATGCCAGGCAGCAATACCAGCGTCGACTTTTGGTGTTTGCAATGGCCTCTCATTTCCACTTAGGAAACCATGGTCTGAAATTACCAGGCAGTTGACATCTTTGCCCGCATGCTGCAAAAGGTCGCGCAACAACAGATCCTGTAATTCATATGCTCTACTTACTACTTCACTGTAGAGTGCATAATCACGCTCTGAAACTTCCGGGCGTTGCGGAGGAGCCAGTGCCATAAAATCATGACAAATCCAATCCAGAAAATGATAATAAATAGTCATAAACTCCACTTCATCTTTTTTTAACAATGCAATTGCCGTATTATGGTAAGAGTAGAGTTCAGCTAACCGCTTCATTAATTCTAGCGGACGTTTATCTTTCTTTAAATTTATCTCATTTAACCTGGGAATAAAATACTGTAATAGTCCGGGATCAATAGCGTCGGCTGAAATGCTCAGAGGAAGAATTTCTTTCATTTTATCTTCCGGACTAACGTATCTCTTTGTTGTTTTCTGTTCAGGATCTCTAGTCCCTAAACTTGCAAAAAGATCTGAAACCATCACACCATTAATGGATTCAGCAGGATAAGTAGCAAACCATCCCAGAACATTGGTTTTCCAGCCTTCTTGAGATAATATATTCCAAATAGCTTTACATTGGCGACTTTTACTGGAAATCGGTTGTAGCGATTGACTGGTTTCATTAAACTCACGAAATCCGATAATACCATGTTCAGCAGGGGACTTTCCAGTTGCTATTGTAGTCCAAAGCATCGGTGATAGATAGGGTGGTGAACTGCGTAAAATACCAGAGACTCCATTTTCAACCATATGCGATAGTTGTGGCATGCGGCCTCTGTCCATTAATGGTTGGGCCAAATTCCAGTCGGCGCCATCCCAACCCACTAATATTAGTTTTTTTTGCATCAAATTTTTTTATTGGTAATATTAAGTCTCTGTCCATATTTATATTGACCAGATAAAATAATTTCAAATACATATATATGTAAATAAATTAACAAATAAATTAAGTTATAAATTATGAAGCATTTAATCAAAACTACAGCAGTAATTTCATCACTGGCTCCTCTATCTCAAGCAATAATTTCTGTTCATACAATTACTCTTGATTCGATTATTTCTGGGCAAGCAATTTTCGTAGATTTTTCAAACGGAATTGCCGATAACAGTACTACTTTTAACGATGATATTAGTTTACAATTTGGTGGTTCTGAAAAACCAAGGGTTCAATTTTCAAACAACAACTATTCGATTGCTGACAATGGAGGCTATATTGCAAGGTACAGTTTTGGGTCTGATCTCAATTTTACCAACCCTATTACGGCTACCAGATATTTCGAACGTAGTAATGCGGGACCATGGGAGGGCGATACAGGAGGAACGTCATACTTTGCTGTTAAAAATACAACAACATCAAAGGAAGCTTGGGTGGCAATTCAATACAATGATGCTGCCAATACGTTAGACTTAATATCGTTTGCAGTTGCTGATGCATCTGATAATATAACTGCTGGACAAACAGTTGTTCCAGAACCTGCGGAAACTGCGGCATTGATGGTTTTGGTGGCAGGATCTGCAGCACTCTATCGAAAAAGGCAGCAGAAAAAGAATTAGCAGTAATTGATATTCTTAACTGTGTCTTTATATTGATTGGTTGATATTTGAACGCGTTGTAATGACTTAATTCACCATATTGATATTAATACTATCACTTTCAGCACGATTTACCTGTATCGCTAATGGTAGCGGTATCGAGTAACGATCCTCGCAGCAAGCTACGAGGCATTAAAGAAAAAAAAGAATTTCAGAGTGCGCGAAGCAAGCTTCGAGGTATTCATCATCCTACAGTGAATAAATTCAGCTGTCAATTTGGAAAACCGATAGCCTTTTCACTGATGCCCATACTGAGACAAATCAATTATTAGTTAGTCGCGCCAGGTAGTTACATTTTATGATCAATTTGGCACCAAAGAGAAGTCATCGAAATATACAGTTCCTGCACCTTCCTTAATTTCAATAATCAAGTCTAGTTTTTTACTATCTTTAATTTGATCAAATTCCCATTTATAGTCGTGCCAGTTGCCATCATTAACTATTTTGCTACTTGAATATATTGTTCCGTAATTTTCTTTCCTAAATCGAACAGTCATTCCTCTGCCGTTATAATCTTTAGAAGCTCTATATCGAAAAATCAGTGTAACATCTTTTAACCCTTTGCATTTAATTTCTTCCTGAGTGAAACTGCGTATTGATTTATTACTCACTTTTACTTCAATCAATTTATTGTCGGCAATGGATATAATTTTACGATCACCTTTCCATCCGGAAGAACCTCTACTTATATCACCATTTTTCAATAGTTCATTACCGAGCAGATTGCCGATTGAAAGAGTTATAAAAAATAAAATAGGGAGTAAAATTTTCATAAACGAGAATTTAATTTCAGCTAAAGTTTTGTCAAACGCATTCTTTATAGTAGCTATTATCGAAGTTTTGTTTTGGAATTAATTTTAAAAAATCAAAATCATGTGATTTTATCGAATAAGAAATTTTTTCAAATGTTTGACAGATTAACAGTTATTAATTTTTAGTTAAATTATGAATAATGAAACACTAGAAAAAGCAGCCAATATTGCTCGTGGTTTAGCGATGGATGCAGTTCATGCATGTAAAAGTGGACACTTGGGGCTACCTCTTGGTGCTGCGGAAATTGGTGCAGTTCTTTTTGGACATGCTCTGCAAATTAACCCTGAAAAGCCGAGATGGATTAATCGAGATCGATTTATTTTATCAGCCGGACATGGAAGTATGTTTCTCTACAGCTGGTTACATCTTTCAGGTTTTGATTTATCACTCGATGAGCTTAAGAATTTCAGAAAGCTTCACAGCAAAACTCCCGGTCATCCGGAATATGGCGAAACTGCCGGTGTTGAATGTACTACTGGGCCTTTAGGACAGGGTGTCGGCAATGCAGTAGGTATGGCAATGTCAGCAAAAATGGCTGAGGCTAGATACAATACAGAGGATCACCGGATTTTGGATTATCATATAGTCTGTCTTGTTGGTGATGGTTGTTTGCAGGAGGGAGTTGCGTCAGAGGCAGCATCATTGGCCGGACACTTGGGCCTTGATAATCTTATATTAATCTACGATTCAAATGACGTTACTTTAGATGCTGCGGCTGATAAGACTCAAAGCGAAAACACTGAATTACGATTTCAATCATATGGATTCGACGTTCATTTAGTTGATGGGCATGATATGGATAAAATTTCAGAAGCTTTTGAAAATGCAAAAAATTCAGACTCCGGAAAACCGCAAATTATAATTGCCAAAACTATAATAGGAAAAGGGATTTCTGAAGTAGCGGGAACTTTTAAAGCTCATGGTGAAGCCGGTGCCAATTTTGTTGAAGGTGCAAAAAAGAATTTAGGACTTCCCGATGAACAATTTTATGTTTCCGAAGAGGTTAAAGATTATTTTAAGAAACATCACGAAAAATTAATTAAACGGTATCATGCATGGGAAGGTGTTTATGAGGCATGGCGTGTTATTAACTCAGACTTACATAAAGAGATTAAGTTGACACAGGAAGGCATAAATACTGATGCACTGGAATTACTGGAAAAAATACCTGAATTCGATGTTGCAAAAAATCTTGCAACACGCGCTGCCGGTGGTGTGGTTTTGCAGAAATTGGCCGAAGCTTTACCATTGTTGATCAGTGGCAGTGCTGATTTGCATGGATCGACAAAAAATTATATCGAGTCGGGCGGAGATTTTTCAAAAGAAAATAGAAGTGGCAGAAATATTTTGTTTGGAATTCGTGAGCATGCAATGGGTGCTATCATTAATGGGTTTGGCTACGATAAAACTTTTATCGCATCTGGCGCCACTTTTTTAACTTTTTCAGATTACATGCGTCCCTCAATTCGATTGGCCGCTCTAGCCAACTTATCGGTTTTTTATATTTTTACTCATGACTCAGTTGGTGTCGGTGAAGATGGCCCAACGCATCAACCGGTCGAAACAGTCAGTGCTTTGCGCTGTATCCCCAATTTGGATGTATTGCGTCCTGCAGACCCGGAAGAGACTGCTGGAGCATTTGTCTGCGCAGTCGAAAGATGTGACGGACCAACAGCAATTATTTTATCACGGCAAAGCATGGTAACCATTAAAGAATCAACAGTGACGGAAAAACGTGAAGGCGTTCTCAAAGGGGGTTACATCGTTAAAAAAGAAATTGGCGAATTGAAATTGATTTTATTGGGCACAGGAAGTGAATTACAACACGCAATCAAAGCGGCTGATGCCATTGGTGAAGGTGTTCGTGTTGTCTCGCTGCCATCATTTGAACGTTTCGAAAGACAAACTCAAAATTATAAAGACTCAATTCTACCGAGTTCATGTTTCAATCGTATTGCTATTGAAGCTGGAGTTTCCGGGTTATGGTATCGATACGTTGGAGATGGAGGCAAAATTATTGCCATTGATCGATTTGGAATCAGCGCCCCTGGCGATATTGTTATGAATGAGTTGGGGATTAATGAAAATTCCATTTTAGAAGCAGCAAAGAATATGGTTTAAAAGTGACGGAATTATTTCAGAATAATAATTTTTAGATTGCTAACAGATAATTATAAACCATTTTATATTTTCATGCCTATAAAAACTAATCACAGACATTCAGGATTTTCACTGGTTGAACTATTAACCGTTATTGCAATAATTGGAATATTGGCAGCACTAATAATTCCTGCAATCGGCAAATCAAAAGAATTGGCCAATCGTCAAAAAGCGGCAAGTAATGTAAGGCAGATTGCAATAGCTTATGCGACTTACGCAAATTCAACCGGAAGAACTCGTGCTATTCCATCAGATACTGCCACTGATATTTACTTATGGGCACAAATATTGGCTGATGAAGTGGAATTAAATGATGCAGCACTCTACTATGTAGATGTAGATCCTAGTGTTGCAGCGTTAGCAACATTACCTAAGGTTGTTTCTATAAATGGAGTTTTAAATACTGATTTTAATGGATCCCCAGTTGGTTATGAAGCAGTTGCAGGTTTAAGCCCACGTGCCCCAGCATCTACAACACCGTTAATATGGTCACGAGATTTAAAAACAGATGGAACCTGGGATGCAATAACATCGCCGTGGGAAGGTGCCGGTGGCCACATTGGTTATGTAGATGGTCATGTTGAGTGGTATAATAATTTAGGGACAGGTGCGACTAGTGGTGAAGTAATAAATTATACAACCAAAGCACAAACATCAAACATTACTGAAACAATTAATGCGAGTGCTAAAATCGTAACACAAACAGCTCCTACACCCTAAATTTTGACCCTACTTTTTCTGCCTACCCAATTTACAAATAACATCAAACTCATCTTTGGTTACTGGTTGAATTGATAACCGCATGCCTTTTTGAACGACTTTCATCTTACCTAATTTAGCTGTCGCCTTTATTATTTCTAATGGGACAAAGTTTTTAAAATCCTCTTTCCATTTTACATCTACCATTACCCAACGTGGATTTTCAGGTGATGCTTTAGGGTCATAATAATTTGATTTTTTATCCCATGCTGTATGATCGGGGTACGGTTTACTGACTACTTCAACTACTCCAACGACACCGGGTTGAGGACAACTGGAGTGATAAAAAAAACCAAGGTCGCCAATTTTCATATCATCACGCATAATATTGCGCGCCTGATAATTGCGAATACCATCCCATGAGGTTTTTTTACCCGAACTAGTTTTAAGATCGTCGAAAGAAAAAGTAGTAGGTTCTGATTTAAGCAGCCAGTAACGTTTAGTCATTTTTATTTTTTAACTAGCAATTTCTAATTTTATTCTTTCTCAACGATTGGCATACGGATAAAAAATGTAGTCCCCTGCCCGGCTTCAGACTCAAACTTAATAGTGCCACCGTGCGCTTCAATAATTGATTTTGCAATTGCAGATCCTAAGCCCGTTCCTTTACTTTTACCATATGTAATAAATGGATCAAAGAAACGTGCTCTGATTTGTTCCGGGATCCCATTTCCATTATCTATCACCCGTATATATAAATTTTTCTTTTTCTCTACTTCGATAATCACATCGATTTTACCTTTTTCGTCTTCAAAAGCATCAATTGCGTTACCTACTAAATTCTGTAAAACTCGTAATAATTTATGCATTTCAGCATTTATCGGAACATCAGAAAATTCAAAATTTATTACAATATCTTCATTTTGAAAATAAGGATAGTTGAGCTCTTTAAATCGATCAATCAGATCTTTAAGTCTAATTGTAGATTTATGCAGTGTCTGCTTGCCTTTAGAAAATTCAATTAATTCTTCAGCCATGACCACCATTCGGTGCACCTGCTCTTCAATATTCTGACAATATTTTTTTAGACCGGCATCCTCACTATTATTTTGTGCAATCATCTGCGCACTCAGACTAATCATACAAAAAGGGTTTTTGAAGTCATGGATGATTGTACTCACCATACTACCGACAACGGCCATTTTTTCTTGTTGAAGCATATCATCCATGTAATGACGGGTCGTCTCATGAAGGTGATGAATAATACTTTCTAAAATTTTATTAACCGGCCCAGCAGTATTTTTTATAAAATGGATCAAATCCTCACTTACGATTTTAGCGAGTCTAACTTTACCTCTGGATTCTGCCCTAAGTGATCTAGGCTTTCCTGAAAATAAACCAATTTCACCAAAAAAATTACCTTCTTTTGAGTAACTAACTGTCCTATACTGTTCACCCTCTGTCCTTTTACAAAATGCTACTTCACCCTCTAGTACTAAATATATGCCATCGGATGGACTGCCCTCTTCAAAAATTATAACATCAGGTTCAAAATCGCAATACACCGTCTTTTCGGATAAATGCTTTACGTCCTCTTTATTTACTGACTCAAAAAATGGATGACTATATAACTCCATAACCTACATTAGGATTTGTATAATTAATTTGATAGTAATAGTTTTAATCTAAGTACTGAAGCAATGTTATTTTAGCGTCAATTCCTTAATAAGTAAAATATTATAAATTATTGACAGTTTTTAATCCTATTCTGTCATTTGCAATCTGTTTCGTAAATGCAATGCAATAATGCCGATTATTTTTGATTTTCGCAACTCAAAAAATTATTAAGATTAATGCTTTAAGACAATGAGATCTAAAAATAATTTGTACAAAAAAATTCAGTAACAATATCAATTACTATAACTTTTTAGCTGCATACAACTGATTTGTTGAATGAATAAGATATAAATGCACTTAAAAAATTACCCACCAGATTTTGAGACCATTGATCCCGTGATAATTCATCTATGTTATATTCAACAATTTTAATTTGTTGGCACAATAAATGCTGTATAAATTTAAAGTATTTTTGCATTCATCTTATGAAATCGTTAGAATTAAATTGCACTCAAGTCTCTGAAATAAAAGCGCGTTTATATCAAATATCCAGAGAGTTGAATATAAAAGACATAATGGTGCACATACCCGAACAATTGAATAATCAAATGATACCGATGCCCGTTGATGCAATAAATGATATTTTTTCTGAAATAATGATTAACAGTAAAAATGCACATGCTAAAAAATCCCCGGCAATTTACATATCTATATTCAAATATGAAGATGATGTATGGTACTTTAGAGTTATAGATGACAGTCTAACTCTTGAAACAGATTGTTTAAGTACCGCACTAACCTCTGATGATAATAAATATGATAACAATTTTTCATTTACCAAAACCAGAAACTGGATTTCGGAGTTAAAATGCAAATGCGATGTTTTACGACGCTGTTATAGTCTAGGTGTCATAATTTCTTTTCAGGTAGCTTAGTCATTAATCCCGGTTAATGAAAAAATCAAAAAATATAAGAGTTAGTTTAAGATAACGTCCCTTTTGTCGATGGCAATTGATTATTTAGTCTTAAATCAATTGCCGTTGCTACATCCAGAGCTCTCGAAAAACTTTTAAAAATACCTTCTGATATATGATGTGGCTCTTCTCCGTATTCGAGAGTAATATGCAAATTTGCTCCTGCTGAGTTAGCAAAAGCTTGAAAGAACTCTTTGATTAATCCGACATTAAAATCACGAATATAATGATTGCTTAAATTAACATTATAAACGAAATGAGTCCTACCACTGAGATCTAGAACAACTCTTACCAGGCATTCATCCATTGGTAATATAAAAAATCCATAACGCTTGATTCCTCTTTTATCGCCCAGTGCAGATTTAACAGTTTTTCCTAACGCGATTCCAATATCTTCTACTAAATGATGATAGTCGACATCTAAATCGCCGATAGCTTTAATGTTTAAATCAAATAAGCCATGACGGGAAAATAATTCCAGCATATGATCTAAAAATGGAATCCCGGTTGAAATTTCCGATACACCATTGCCATCCAAATTAATTTTTAAATCAATTTGAGTCTCTTTAGTCTCTCGATTTATTTTTCCTATCCTTTCTCCAGCCATGAGTCGATTGCTTCCATTAATGAATTCATTTGTGAATCATCGCCAATACTTATGCGCAAAAAACTATCTGTCAATGGATTCCCATCAAAATATCGAACCAATATTTTATTTTCCTTTAGATATTGGAAAAGGTGATTTGCAACATCAGCCCCTGTATTGCCCTTTGTATTAACTGGCTCAGTGAATAGAAAATTTGACTGTGATTGATATGTAAACCAGTTGCGATTTTGAAATTCTGCATAATAAAAATTCCTGCTGCGTATTATTTTACCGATGGTTGCCTGATAATATAATGGATCATCTAGCGCTGCTAGAGCCCCTGCTTGACTCAATCTATTAACATTATAGCTGTCACGAACACGATCGAGTAATTTTATTATTTCAGGGCTACCAATTCCAAATCCAACTCTCAATCCGGCAAGGCTATATGATTTAGAAAATGACCTGGTTATAAATAAATTACTGTATTTTTTGATTAGTTCTAAACTATTTTCTTCAGCAAAATCGGCATAAGCCTCATCAACGACAAGCAATCCGGAAAATTTGTCTAAAATTTCAGCAATTTTATCATTCGAAAATCCAATGCCGGTTGGAGCGTTGGGTGAGGTGAGAAAAAAGATATTAGCCTTTGATTCTATAATTTTTTCTACGGGTAATATCATATCCCGATCAAATTTTACCTTTATAAACTTTCCATTTTGAATACCAGTTAGTATTGGGTAAAGTGAGTAACTTGGATAAGTCATTCCGGCACTGAGTTGATCACTGCAATAAACTCTTATGAGTAAATTTAGAATATCATCTGATCCATTTCCAATGATTACATTGGATGTGTCTATTTTAAATTTATCCGCAATTGAATATCGAAGCGTATAACTTTGTGGATGCGGATATAATGGTAATCGACTTATTTCTGAACTGATAGCCGCTTCAACTTTAGGGCTTGGGGGATATGGGTTTTCATTAGTATTTAATTTAATCCAACTCTCATCTTCAGGTTGAGCACCCGGTGTGTAAGACGAAATATTATTGATATGTGGCTGTGGTTTCAAAATTAAAAATTTAAATTATACCACTCTTCAGATAAGAAATTTTTTCAGCTAATTTTTCCATTATTTGCGCAGGATCATTAATATTTTCTGCTATACAATTAACTAAGGCACTCCCAACCACAACACCATCCGCTACACTTGAAATTTCTTTAACTTGCTCCGGTTTTGAAATCCCAAAACCAACGACCACCGGCAAATCAGTATTTTTTTTAATTTCAGTGACTTTACTATTTATATTGTCAGCAAGTTTTTCAGTGACACCAGTCACACCCTCGCGTGATACATAATAAATAAAACCCGAAGCAACATTTGTAATAATCTTGATTCGTTCAGACGGTGTAGTAGGTGCGATGATAAAAATATTATTTAAATTATTTTCCTTACTTAATCGAATCAAGTCTTCAGCTTCTTCCGGTGGAAGATCTAAAGTCAGTAAACCATCGGCACCGGCTTCTCTAATATTTTTAACATATGTTTCAAGTCCTTGAGAATATATTAAATTATAGTACGAATAAATAACGATTGGGATTTCACTAAATTTTCTAACCGCTGTAATTAATTCCAAAACTTTTTTTTGTGTCATGCCAGCTTCAAGTGATCGTTGTGCAGCCAGTTGGTTGGTTATGCCATCTGCCAGTGGATCAGAAAACGGTGCGCCTAATTCCAGAATGTCTGCTCCATTTTCTATCAATGTGCGACATACTTCAACAGATGTTTCGTAATTGGGATCACCTGCGCAAACATAGGTAACAAAGCATGGGACGTTTGCTTCCTTTGACTCAGTAAACTTTTGTGCTAAACGATCCATATATAAAAACAAGGTTCAACATTGATTGTTTTGCAATCAAGAAAATAAATTTAGAAACATAACTTCTCTATTTAATCGCAATACAAAGATAATGCGACAAGTAACTCGAAACTACCTTTAAATGATAATAATACTAATTAGCAGCAGTATCAGGAGGTGGCATTTGCATAAGCCTTTGCATAATCTCTTCCTGCGTTAAATCTTCAGTCTGTTTACCGATGCTCCATCGATAACCAAAAGGATCGATCATTACGCCTACGCGCATTCCCCAGGGAAAGTTCTGTAGTGGCTGTAATATCTCACCACCCGCATCAACTGCTTGTTGAAATAATTCATCACAATTTTCATCTCGCACACACAACAGATTGGGACTTCCACCTACAGTCTTTGGACAGAAAGCCTTCCAATCAGGATACTCACCAGAAACATAAACCATCGTATTTCCGAATTTCAGGACAGAATGAATTACGGTGCCGTCCGGCATTTCCCAATTCGATTCTACTTCGGCATTTAAAGCCTTTTGATAACATTCTACTGCCGCCTTAGCATCATCTACAGTTATTGATATAGTAATATATTGATTGTTATTGTCCATGAACGAAATCTAGACAGTTAGTCTTAATCGGGTCAAATAAATTATTAATGGCTCAGTATTTATTTTGAAATGGAAAATGTGTTGTCTCCTGCGCAGATGACAAGTATTCACACCAGCGAAAGTGATTTCACATTATGCCATATTAACTAATGAGCATATATAATTATTCTGACTAGATTCGTATTTATATTTTATAATCAATAAAATCTGGATTAATAATTCCGCATAGAGTGAGAAAGACTCACACTGGTATATATTAAGAATCAACTCCATCGCTTCAACGGGGTGGTAGTGGTTTTATCCCTCCATCTTACACTCTACAACCATAGAGCAATTTTCAACGTCACTTCCCGATAGTTTTTTTACCAGGAGCCTTTTTCGGCAATTGCCTTTTAGCACCTGTTTTTCGAGTTGTTTGTTTACTCCTTACTTTCCCAATTGCACTAACCGCTGTTTTTTTTATGGTTAGTTTAGAAGTTTTTTTATTATTCTTAGCTATGCTAGTAGAGGTGTTACTTCGTTTGGTTGTGCTAGTTTTCTTATTAACAGTTTTCTTCTTCGCAGAATCCTTTGCGACTTTCTTTTTTACGGTTTGTTTCTTGCGGCTGGATACAGATTTTTTCTTTGTCACTTTTCTTACCGGCTTTTTTTCAACATCCATATCAATGCCAAAAATATCCGACAAGGCATCGTCGGCCAAAACATCGCCTCCCTTGTCCATTTCAAATGAGGTTTCATCAAGACTTTCGTCAATCAGCTCAGTATGATCAATACCTCTTAATATAAATAATAATTCAGGCTGATGGTCAAGACGTGCGCCGATCCCGTACAGTGCTGCTGCCACATGCTTGCACAGAGTCGCCCAATCTGGACAACTGCAATCGAGACTAATTTCATCCGGCTTGGGGAACAGGCCGTTATCCCTGTCAGTAATAACCTTCATCACTGATTCAGATAACCGTCCTTGCAGCAAGTCCAACATGGAATTGATGTTGCCACTACATTGTTTTTTTATCTTTTGCCACTTGGCTTTCGGTAACGGCTTGATGTCGATTTTAATATGATAAAGTTCGCTTCCCATGACCATCGCTTTGACTTGTTGTATTTCAATCTGCAAGTCAATAACGGAGCCATTGCGTGCATAGGTGCGCCCACGCGGCAGGCGATTTTCGTAATCACTGAATGATTCTAAATGTTCGCACCAGGCCTTTCCCCAAAATGTACGGGCGATGGTACGACCTTTAATTTCGACGGGTGATAATTTTTCACCCTTCTTAGCCATTTTCTTAGCCATCTTGGCAGCTTTTAATCGACGCTCCTCAACTGTAACATAAGGTCTGTATTCAAAGTTATATCTTCCCCAAGCCATAATTAATTACAAATTACTAATTAAAAAATATCCATTCACCATTCACCATTCACCATTCACCATTCACCATTCACCATTCTCCATTCACCATTCTCCATTCTCCACTCTCCTCTATCCTCTATCCTCTATCCTTCAATTGCTGAATTAATATCGAGTGATACAAAATTTAGTAATTCAGTATCATTCATCTGCGTCAATAGTTTTTCTGTTCCACTACTTAAAATTTCGTCTGCTAGATCTTTTTTTTCTTCGATCATCGCATCTATTTTTTCTTCCACAGTTCCTCGACAGACAAATTTGTGCACTATGACATTTTTTTTCTGACCGATTCGGAAGGCCCTGTCGGTTGCCTGATTTTCGACAGCCGGGTTCCACCAGCGATCAAAATGAATAACGTGTGTTGCCGCAGTTAAATTCAGACCCATCCCTCCTGCTTTCAGTGACAGGATAAAAAAGGGCTGCCCCTGTTCACTTTGAAAGCTTTCGACGTATTCTTTTCGTTTTTTTGCCGGAGTACCTCCATGTAGAATAAGCCCCTGGCGTTGAAATATTTTTCGCAGGTGCTGTTCAAGTGGCTGCGCAATTTCTTTGAATTGAGTGAAGACAAGCACCTTTTCCTGTCGAGAGGCAATTTCTTCGCAAATCTCCTGAATGCGTAAGAATTTCCCGCTATCTTCGGATTGATATTCATCGCCGGAAAACAGTTGCGCCGGGTGATTGCATATTTGCTTAAATCGCATGAGGTATGCCAAAACAAGACCGCGTCTTTGAATACCATCAGCATTCGTTTCGTCTTCCAGTTTAGCGGCGAGCTCATCAATGGATTTTTTGTAGAGCACAGTTTGTTTTTTGCTCAAGTTGCAAAACGTTCTCATCTCCGTTTTATCCGGCAAGTCCTGTATGATAGTTTTATCTGTTTTTAAACGACGCAGGATGTACGGGTTAACCAGATTTCGCAGACCCCGGTATTTTTCGTTTGTTTGAGACTCGGCTTGTTTTACATATGTTTTAAATTGCGTACGGTTTCCAAGCATTCCGGGGTTTATGAAATCGAATAATGACCAAAGATCGGACAATCGGTTTTCGACCGGTGTACCCGTTAGTATGATGCGTCCTTTGGCCGGTATTTTTTTTACAGCCCGAGTTTGTTTTGTACCGGGATTTTTTATCGCCTGGGCTTCATCAAGAACAAGCAAATTCCATTGAAATTCCGACAGCCAATCCAGGCGTAAAAGTTGTCCATAAGTGGTTATGACTACATCATTATTCGATAGATTATTATTTAATTCGGGAGTCAGTTTTTGAAAAGACGATAGGTTTGTCTCAGAAGGATGGGCGATAAATAATTTTATCATGGGAGCAAAGCGCTTGAGTTCCGCTTGC
The DNA here is from genome assembly GCA_021772565.1 of Opitutales bacterium. Lineage (GTDB taxonomy): Bacteria > Verrucomicrobiota > Verrucomicrobiia > Opitutales > JAJFLR01 > JAJFLR01. The sequence goes on from JAJFLR010000054.1 coordinate 91,868, forward strand.
CAATTGGCAATAAGAGATGTGGGAACGACGAGCAGTGTCGGATTTTCAGATTTTTTATCGGATAATTTCAAAATCAATAATAACGCTATAACTTGAATGGTTTTGCCAAGTCCCATATCATCAGCCAGACAGGAACCAAGACCTAGTTTAAACATCGTCGTTAACCAATTGAGACCGACTTTTTGATAAGGTCTGAGTTGGGCGTTTAAATGTTTGTTAATGAGTTTAGTGACGGAAGTATCAGGGTTATGCAGTTTTTCCAATTGTTCCCGAAGCCAATCACCGGCAATGACCTCAGACCATTTCTGCGTTGTTTCCTGTTCTTCATTTTCTTCGGAACTGATCGGCGCACCGGAGAGAAGACGCATAGCTTTGATGAACGAGATTCCATCATCACCCACTTCGGTTTCGACCTGTTTCCAGTGATCGAGAGCTTCCTGCAATTGTACGGCATTCATTTCGACCCAACGTCCTTTCAAATAAACAAGGCCATCCGTTGACTGGGAAATTTGCTGCCATTCAGCTTCAGTCAATGTCTCATCGCCCAAGGCAATTGTGGAACTGAAATCCAGCATAGCATCAAGGCCCACAGCGTTTGCTTTTTTGTCGCCGATAGTTACATTGACACTGACTTTAGCAGATTTTCTGCCCGACCACCAGTCCGGCACTTTTACTACCAGTCCGCTTTCTTCAAAAATTGGGATATCTTTCAAAAACTGATAGGCATCCTGCGGTTTCCACGCCAACGGCTTAAATACATTTTTGCTGTCCACCAATTTTCTCGCCAGGCTACTTTTTTCAGCAGCCAGACGGACAGGTGAAAGTAACGTTATCAGTGCCCGGCGATTTTTTTTCCCCGCATATTGCTGCAACGCTTTTGCGAGAGGCAGGTATTGAATCTTTCCATCTTGCTGCGAAACCCGATTGGCATAAGTGGCCATGAAAGCAAACGGTCTCGATACATCCCCTTTGTTTTCTGCCAGGTGAAAAGTAACGTGCCCGATACGATGCCAGTTGGGATAACTATTGGCAATAAATTCATCGAATGTCTCTCCATGATCTAAAAAGTTTCCCCAAATCCAGTCGTTAATACGCTGCCAAATCTCACGAATCAATTGTGCATTTAAATATTCCAACCCGGACATTGGTGGTGCTTCTGCTACCCAGCGATCAATCATCGATTTATCAGGTAGTGCAACAGACGATTTCCTGCTTAAATTCCATGCCGGAGTAATACAAAGTTGTCGCATATACTGAATACCGATACCACGCCAAAAATTCCAGCTGGAAGATAATTTCCAGGACATCGTCTCATTTGCCAGAAATTGCAAACCGCAACCGCTATCTTCGTCAAATGCATTTTTCAGGGCGAGCCAGTATTTGTTCGCAGAATCAGCTTTATCTTCTAAATGCGGCTGTAGATGACCGAATGGTGTAATGCCCAATGTGTAAGTCATAAAAATTTTATTCGTTAACTTTTTTTAATCATTTCAGTCTATTCAGAAAAAACATTCAACAATCTGAATTGAAATTGCTCCATATAGTAGTGATAGTGAAACTTGATTGAGCAACAAGACAAAACTTACTTTTCAAATCCTGTATACAAGGCATCCCATTTACAACCCAAGGCAATTTGTAATCTGTAGGCTGTAGTTATTAAAATATTGGTTTGTCCGGCCTCTATTTTTTGAATGGTTCTAATATTTAAGTCAGCAAACTCTGCAAGACTCTCTTGTGTAATTTTGCGATTTGTTCTCTCTCTCCTTAAATTAGCACCAAATAATCTAAGCTGCTGTTTTATAACCTCATTACTTTTTAACACGCCCTATTATGCCATAAAATAATAATTGACTTAACGGCACAACGGGGCGTAATTTGATTTAATTTTAAAAAATAATTAATCAATTAATCCTAAATAAAATGAGAAGTAGCTGTATTATGAAATTAACTAACAAATTATTTAACTGTTCATTATTTATCTTTATAATGATGTATAATAATTTCGCCTTTGGTGGTGAATGGAAGTTTCCATTACATTTAACTTATGTAAGCGGGCTCAATGATGTTACCGATGCCATAGAAAAAAACTTTACATTTTCTGATTCTGTTACAATTCCTATAGGAATATCAATAGACCCTTACTACGAATTTGATAATAATTTTGGTATTGGTACAAGTATTGGCCCTGCAGTCTATGGTGCGGGTGATATAAGTTTTTTCATACTTCCACTCGGTTTGGACTTTAGATATGCATTCGAGATGAATGAAAGCTGGGCTCCTTACCTGCGTGCAGGAGGAAAGCTCTTAATTGAAAATGGAGATTTACTGGTGGACTCCAGTCCTGGTTTTACGGGTGGAGTAGGTGTCGAATTTAATCGAGACAGCAATGTTTCTTTTGGGGTCGAAGTTTTATATGACGGCTCAGAAGTTGAGATTACTCAACCGGGAAACTCAACAGTGAGTGTCAAACCGTTTGAATTTACAGTCAGTATATTTTTATCGTTTTAAATTTCTGGAATTATTAACCAACTAACCAATAAATATAAATATGAAAATTAATAAAATTAATGACGTGTTAATTAAACTATTGAAGCTAATGATATGCCCAATCGTTTTACTTATATCAGGTTGTGCAAGTATATTAGACAGTGGAGCAATGAAATCCGTTCAGATAAGCAGTTCACCTGATAAAGCTAATATAACAATTGTTGACGACAGAAGCAATCAAACGGTATTTAATGGAATCACTCCGCAAACAGTTAGCTTAAAGAGATCCAGTGGCTTTTTCAAGAATGCGAAATACACTATTAATTTTACAAAAGATGGTTATCAAGATCAGAGCGTTACGTTAAAATCGGGTCCGTCAGGATTATATATTGGCGGCAACTTAATTTTTGGAGGATTACTCGGCTGGCTTATTGTTGATCCGGCAACCGGAGCCATGTGGAAACTTCCTAAAGAAGTTCATACAACACTTGAATCTTCGTCATCAAGTTTACCGCAAATAAATGGGGAAGATTTAGTTGTAATGACATTCCAGGAAGTCCCCGAGGGATTAATTGATAAATTAGTGCCCATTAATAATTAGTAGAGTATCGAACTTGTTCGATACCTTGTATGGATACTCAACAACTATAGGCACTACATACGAAAACAGAGACATTTATAAGCGAAGTCTAAATGTAATTTGTTTGTTTGTTTTGGGATTATTTTATATTTATCTACATGCTAAGCATTCAAAATTTATTATTGATCAAATAGTTCAGTCAATATCGCCGATGCAAACTGAAAATAGCAACAGTTTGCATCGGTTTTCTATTTCAATTTACTGAGAACCCCAATATTTCATATATCGGCCTTTCAGGAACTATGAGTATTGGACCATCTTCATATTCATTAACCATATTCACAAAAGCGTTGATGCCATGACAAACAGAGTCAGTTCTGACGTAACGAAAAGCTCTATTCCAATAAATTCCGCCATTTGCCCTATCTTTGTTTTTAGTGATAAATGAATTTTCATCGGTATAAACATATTGAGAACACCAACGCATACATTTAGCAATCGGTTCTTTATATTTTTCTCCACCCTCTATGCCTCTCTCTTTAAAGATCAAATAGAGCTCAGAAAGAACTTCCATCAACCAACCATTACCGCTGCTTGAAAGTGATTTTGTCCAACGCCCATAACGGAAAATATCATCGGAATCATTTTTTTGCCGCGTCAATAAATCGTCTGTACATTTTTTAATTAGTTCAAGATATCTTTCATCGTCACTCGCTAGATAGAAATCAAAGAGAGATAAAATTGCCCACGAAGTAGAAATTGGATTTGGCCCACGATATTCATCGCCAACATAACACCCCTGTCTGTCAATTTCGTTAATTACATATTCAGATAAATTTTTGGCGGCATCAAAATAACTTTGTTCATTAGTCACTCTATAAATTCTGGATAGAGCCGAAAGAACCTGACCATTATATAAAAACGATTGAAGCTTAGAATGATGCCATTTTTGATCCCTAAAAACTGCGTATGATTGCATACTGCCATTTTTTTGCTGCATGGTTAATAACCAATCCGCAGCTAGTTTTGCAGCCATAAGAAATTTTTCATTACCAGTTCTCTCGTGCAGCATTAATAGTGTAAAAATTGTTTTTGATGCAGTCCCTACTACATACTTAAGTTCTTTGTACCGTGTCTTAGTGAAATAGGAATAGTGAAAGGCCCCGTAATGCTTGCTCTTGATATTGAGATTCTGCATCGCCAATAAATAATTTGAACATTTATCAATATAGAAACTTATTTTCGGATCGTTGTCTATTTTGTTCATGCGAATCAAAGTAAATAATAATGACGCAGTATAAATTGTATGGAGCCTATCTTCGAATTTATCTTTTGTGGCATAGTAAAATTTGTGTGCTCCAAATAAATCTTTATCAATAACTCTGAATAAATATTCTTTGCTTTCCTCTATAGTCTTCTTCATCAGGTCCCTGTCTAAATGACGAACCGTGACCATTTGTCTAATGAGTTCCAGCCCTTTATCTTCATATTCAATTACAGAATAATTTTGCCTGAAAAACTGAATATAAAAACGCGCCTCATGAAATTGATCGTCGCTTAACGTTATCCTTTTCATTAAATTATCGACGGCTTGCTTCAGAGCTAAATATAAAAACTCATTTTGACCAGTGCCATTTTTAGATTTTTCACCGTTATGAAAAACCAAAACTCTCATTAACCAGTCACCTTTTATATTTAACAGTGGTGGAATATTTTCGTAATCACTGTCTTTTACAATTTCCCTGACATAGTTTATTACAGTATCTCTGAATTCCTGGTTTTCAGAATCTACCTTTTTTTGATATTGCAGAATTCCCGGTTTGAGTAATTCAGGATCTGAGTAAAATTGCCCATTGACGGAACAATTTAGAATTAAAACAGCTATAAAATTAATGATAGCGTATATATATTTTGTAGACATTCAGTAGAAATTTAATTTTTGAATTTAGAAATTAGGATAATGGGGAAAATATCAAGCACTATTTCATATCAAAAAAATGAGAACTGCTTGCAATAAGATCGATAGATTCTAGTTTTAATAAGATCAATGGTCAAAAAACTGCCAGAAGTAGAATTTATTGTCGATGAGAATAAACTTACCGTAAAACTAACGGGAGATTGGCTATTTGAAAACAACTTACCCCATCAAAATTATGCATTATCAGATAAAGGCGATTCAAAAATAGTAAGAGTTGAATTTAACACATCACAGATAGACAGTTGGGACTCGGGATTATTGGTCTATCTAACTAAATGGTTAGAGTATTGCCAAACAAATAATATCGACTTTTTAGATCAAACTTTGCCGAAAAATATAAAACAACTTTTAGACTTATCCCAAGCGACACCGGAAAAAGAAACTAATCGCGACTCTAATCCTAGTTCCGGCATAATAAATAAACTGGGAACCCAGTCATATGAAATTATAGATGAAGTCTCTGAAATAATTGAATTTTCGGGGCAATGTATGATAAGTCTCGTCAAAATTTTATTTGGTCGTGGTAAAATTAGATGGCGTGATTTTTTTTTATTACTTCAGGATGTTGGAACAAATGCACTACCAATCGTCTCATTAATTAGCTTTCTTGTCGGATTGATTATCGCTTTTCTTGGTGCTGTTGTTTTACGAAAATTTGGTGCTGATATCTATGTATCCTATTTAGTCGGCTATGGAATATTACGTGAAATGGGGGCATTAATGGCCGGAATAATTATGGCAGGACGAACAGGTGCAGCTTTTGCAGCACAGTTAGGAAGTATGAAGCTGGCTGAAGAAATCAATGCACTCAAAACATTAGGGATATCGCCTATTGATTTTTTAGTAGTTCCCCGGTTAATCGCATTAATCTTAATGATGCCACTCCTAACAGTGTTTGCTGATGTCATTGGTATATTGGGGGGGATGATAGTCAGTAGCGGTATGCTGGACATTTCAACGCCAATCTATATTCGTGGATTAAAAGAAGCGGTTAGTATGCCAGACTTTATTATAGGAATTATCAAAGGGACAGTATTTGGAATTATTATAGCGGTTTCAGGATGTCTTAGAGGAATTCAATGTGAGGAAAGTGCTGATGCCGTAGGTAAAGCTGCAACTTCTGCTGTGGTTACCGGAATAACTCTTATTATCATTTCTAACGCAATAATAGATTTTATTTGTGAAATCTTTAAATTATAAAAGAATGCCTAACACCCATAAAAACTATTTGGAAGTGGTAGATCTTGAACTATCTTACGGCTCTTTTATAGTTCAAAAAAATTTAACCTTTCAAGTTAAACGAGGAGAAGTTTTAATTATTATGGGAGGCAGTGGATGCGGTAAAAGCACGTTACTAAAACATTTAATCGGCCTAATGGTACCGTCTAAAGGTGAAATATTTTATGAGGGAGAAAAATTTACCTGCTCTGATCCAGATGGACAATTGAAAATGATTCGCAAATTCGGAGTCCTCTATCAAAGCGGTGCTCTTTGGAGTTCAATGACTCTCGAAGAAAATGTCGCACTACCACTTCAGGAATATACCCAATTAAAATCAAATGACATCAATGATATTGTCTCATATAAACTTTCTCTCGTAGGCTTAAAAGGTTTCGAAACATTTTATCCATCAGAAATAAGTGGTGGAATGCGTAAACGAGCTGGACTTGCACGGGCAATGGCACTCGATCCGGAAATTTTATTTTTTGACGAACCGTCAGCCGGTCTCGACCCAATTAGCTCTCGTCGTCTCGATGATCTGATTATAAATTTACGAAACAGTCTTGGCACAACTATTGTCGCGGTAACACATGAATTACCGAGTATTTTCGCAATTGGCGACAACTCCATATTTTTAGATGTAGATAAAAAAACTATTACTGCCACAGGCAATCCTAACGAACTTATAAAGAATCCACCCACTGATGCAGTATATAGATTTTTAACTCGCAGTAGTAACTAAGGATACAATAATAATTAAAAAATGAAAGAATTAGTATGAGTAAGAGAGCAAATCCAACTTTAATCGGGATATTTGTTTTGTCTGCATTAGCTTTGGCAATAGGCACTATTGCGTTCTTTGGTTACTTTAATTTTTTTAAAAAAAGTGAGAAATTTGTCCTTTATTTTAATGAATCAGTAAACGGTTTGAATATTGGATCAACTGTAAAATTCAGGGGTGTACCGGTCGGAACAGTTACTGATATTCGAATAAGGTGGAACCAGGAAAAAGAATCCACCCATATTCCGGTATTTATGGAAATTGAATTAAAACGTTTGGGCAATCGCCTCGGAGTTGAACTCGATATTCACGATGAAAAAGTTTATCAAGCTCAAATCAATGAAGGGTTTCGAGCTCAGTTACAAACTGATAGCATTATTACCGGCGTTTTATACATAGAACTTGATTATGAGGAATATCCTGAACCTCCTGTTTTTATACAGGAAAAAATTATCTATAAAGAAATACCCACTATTCCTTCTCCGTTAGCTGAAATTGGACAAACTGCTACAGAAATAATTGCCCGTATCAGTTCGCTCGATATCAAAGCAACAAATGACGAATTTTTCATGTTACTTAGAAAAATTAATAACGCCATAGATGAAATAGATTTTAATGGAATAAATGAAGGAATAATCGATGCAACACAATCAGTTGAAAAATTAGCACAATCACCAAAGTTTGTTGAAACTGCCAATACACTTTCAGATACACTCAACCAATTTAAAGAACTATCAGTAAAATTGGAAAACAGTATTGATCCTGTTCTAGGTAAGGCTGATGAAACTAATAGAGAAATTACTAATTCATTACATAAATTACAACATACCCTTTCTAAAATTGATACTCTGCTGCAGCCGGAATCATCATTTCGTTATGAAATAGAAAACGCATTTAAAAAACTCGCTGAAGCAGCAAATTCATTTAAACAATTGTCTGAAACAATTGAACGAAATCCCAAAGGGATTATAACAGGAAAGCATAATCCAAATATTAAAGAAAAAATGAAGAATGAAAAATAATATTGATAAACTAATAACGTTCATATTTATATCAATTTTCTTAAGTGGTTGCATTAACCTTGACCCTCAACCCGACCCAACACGTTTCTTCGTACTGTCAAGTGAATCTGAAGGCTCAACAAAGAAAATAAAAGTTAATGATAAAGTAATTTCAATTGGTTTACAAAATATCGAGCTACCAAAGTATTTAGATTCATCAAAAATTGTTGTCCGAAAAAATAATAACGAAATAACTTACTCCGAATTTAACAGATGGAGTGAAAGCCTTGATATTTCATTTAACAGAGTAATTTCCAGTAAATTGGATAATCTACTTGAAACAAAACAAGTTGAAATATTTCCATGGTCTGGAAATTTTAAACATGATTATTTTATAAAAATTAAAGTCTCTCAATTTGAAGGAGATTCTAACGGAAATATAATTCTGATTGCCGATTGGAATATTTATAAAAAATCAAAAAGTAATATGGTTAAAAATGGCTCAACATTTTATCGAAAAAAAAGCTGGGATGGATCTGACATCAGCCAACTAGTTAAACAAATGAATATAGCACTGAACCAACTAGGTGATGAAATAGTTGAATCGTTTCAGGTAAAATTATAAAAGATTACAAATATCTAATTACTGATTTTTTTTGAAAAATGAATCTCAAATAAAATGGAATCTGTAGCTCTCCTCATAATTGATGTTCAGGATATATTTTTAAATACAATTGATAATAGTGAACAACTACTTAAACGATGCAACCTGGCACTATGTGCTGCTGAAATTTTTAGAATAAAAACTATAATCACTGAACAATATCCTGAAAAATTGGGGCACGCTCACCCCAGTTTAATTAAATCATCGCCCTCCTCGACAATAGTGAGTAAAACTTCATTTTCCGCTATATCTGTAAATGAGGTAGAAAAATTTCTAACTGAAAAGAAAATCAATCATCTGTTGATCGGCGGACTGGAAATTCCAATATGTGTTTACCAAACGGTCATAGACGCAATACGTTTCGATATTGAAGTTACTTTATTAAGTGATTGTATTGGTGGTCGGCGAACTGATGACAATAAGACAGTTCTAAATTTTCTATCGCAAAAAAACCAGTGTAATATACTACCAACAGAAACTGTTTTCTATAGCCTTCTAAAAAATGCAGAGCATCAAAATTTCAGGGATTTTACTAAGTTGGTAAAAGAGTTTGGCTAAATCTATTTAACTAGTTCATATTAGTTATTAAAAATAATATACAACGTCTGAATCATAACATAGAATAATATTGCAATAACCACCCAAATCATTGGCCATGGTTTATTGGAATTTAATTGTTTTTGATTTTTATTTTCAGTCACAAAAAAAATACTGTTCGCAGCTGGATAAATTCTAATAAAAATTAATTGAGCATCAAAATACTCAATTTGATAGACCCTCTTTTTTATATTTGCCAAGAAGTTTTAGCCAATGATCTTTTGCAATCGCAACATATCTCCTCGGATCTTTAATCCAAATATCGCGCAATGTTTTATTTTTTAAGACATATAGTTTTTCTTCCAAAATAACGAAAGCTTCAGGATCACATGAAACTAATTCCTCCTCACTTAACCCATAGGCACAATATCCACCAAACTGCGGTGCATATTTTTCTGGTTCGTTTTTGAATAACTTAACATTTGTTTTGGAGGAAAATTGCCAAATTACGCCTTGCCATTCGACAATGTAAAATGGACTGCCTTTTACGGCTTTTTTTTCTATAAAATATGCAACTGTATCGTACCCTTCTAAGGCAATATTTTCGTCTGTGGTTACGCTTATTGGTTTAAAAGCATACGAATTTATTACGGAAATAAAAATTACCATAAAACTGATATAATATATTTTCATTAGATTAGAATTTATAGATTTCTTAAACTGCAGACTCTAATACTTCAGAAACCCATGTATTGAGGCTTTTATTTTCGACCTTAGATTTTCGATGTACTTTTTTATGCAATTCTGAACTCAATCTGACAACAAATTTACCGGAATACGGTTTATCAGGTTCTTCTGATCTAATCTCACAAAATTCCAGATAATCATCAACCGAATTTTTAAACTCCTTCTTCAAATCCTTTACACTTCTACCTTGAAAAGTAATGACATCTTTAGTATCAATCACCTCTCCGTGAAATATTTCAGCCTCATCATCAAATTCTACACGAGCAGTATATCCCTTATATTCTATCATTACTAACCCCTCCTTCTATTAAAAATTTTCTGACTGATTTTATGGCTCCTTTGTCAGTTTCTTTCTCAGGATGTGGACGATGAAAAACTGCTCGAACACCATTTAGATAAACTCGAACTCTTGAACCTCTGCCTTCTGAAATTTCTGCACCCAATGCTTTAAATACTGATTCTATTTTCTTCCATTCTATATCTGAACGTTCTGGCTTTTTAAATATTTTTTTAAGCGTTTCACGTTGTTTTTTATTCACTTAAATTAAGATACTATTTTATAGTATCATGTCAAGTTTTATAACAATTAATTTCAAACTTAGTTCACAGCAGTAACTAAAAAAAGATCCCCATCAACTGACGTGATCAACATAAGTGTCAAGAAGCTTTCGAATCATATTTTGGTATGAAGCATTACTATGTTTATCTGCCTCATTTTTAAAAAAATCGACACTACGCGTACTCAAGTTTAGAGTTACTTTAGTTATATGATCTGACATCGCCAACTCCCGAGGTGTGGGTAAAAAATCTTCGACTTTTTTTAAGTTACCAACAATTTCTCCTAAATCGTCTCTATATAAGGTTTTCTTTTTCATATATTTTTTTGCCCTTCCTCCAGTAACCGGCACCAATAATTCTTATTTTCCTGCCTCGTATTGTAAATCGGACAGTAGCAATTCCATTTCGAGTTTTACCGATGCAAAAATAACGCTTTTCTTCTTTACTGTGAGCATCATCCACTGCAATGATTCTATTATCATCAAAAAACACTTTTGCTGCTTCAGTAAAATCAACACCATGTTTTCTAACGTTTTCATTCTCTTTTTGATTATTCCATTCAAGCATATTAGGATCAATACATATAACCATATAAATATATTGATCTTAATCAATATAAAAATTCATGAAGGCAAGTATTTAATGCAAAATTTATGGATCAGTTAACTAGTTTCTTCAAAAAGTTTTTTTGAAAATTTATCCTAACTTAATCTCTTAAAACAAATGGGTTTGTCTTCGCTTCCCTCTCAACGGAAGTTTCAGACCCATGCCCGGGTAAAAGAACCGTCTCGTCCGGTAATGTGTAAACTTGGTTTTTTATTGAAGCTTCAAGTGTAGCAAAATCAGCCCCTGGTAAATCAGTCCTCCCCACACTACCGGAAAAAACAACATCTCCAATTATTGCAAATTTGTCTTCTTCAAAATAAAATAAAATACTGCCTCGGCTATGACCGGGAACATGTCTGATCTCAACTTTTTTTCCCAAAATATCTATTATTTGGCCATCCACAAGATAAGTATCAATTTTTGCCGGATTAAATTCAAGACCCGGCATTGAAAATGCAGACATTGACGATGGATTCTCAATCAAAACTTCATCATCTTTGTGTCCAAATATTGGAATTGAGTTACTATTAAATTTCCCGGCATCCAACATATGATCCCAATGACCATGGGTAAGGTAAAGAGCTTTCACTTGATATCCCTCACTGTTGATTACAGTTTCAATCTCATTCCAAGCTCCCATAGGAGCATCAAAAATTACTGCATCTTTCGATTCAGGATCCAATAATAAATATGCATTAGTCCCAACAGGGGGTAATTCAATTGATCGACATTCCATAAAGTGACATTGAAAATAAATTTATAATTCTGGCAACAAATTTTATTAGATACTGCAAACTGCAAAAATTAGAATTTCAGAAATAATATTGCGAATAATTTACGGGTTGTATTAATACACATTTTTATTTGATAAATATTTAATAACATAATTACTGAAATTCTAAGTATTATTAAAATATGAGTAAAACATACAATATAGCAGTGTTACCTGGTGATGGAACAGGCCCGGAGGTAACTCGTGAGGCGACAAAAGTTCTCGATGTCGCTGCAGAAAAATTTAATTTTAAACTGAATTACGAAGAATACGATTTCGGTGGAGAGCGATATCTCAAAACAAATGAAGTATTACCAGTCACTGCTGTTGAGAATTTAAGAAAACATGATTCTATTTTACTCGGTGCTATCGGCCACCCTGATGTCAAACCGGGAATTCTCGAAAAGGGAATTTTACTGAAATTGAGATTCGAACTTGATCAGTATATCAATCTTAGGCCGGTTAAACTTTATCCGGGTGTTGATACACCATTGAAAGATAAAGGACCTGAGCATATCGATTTTGTAGTCGTTAGAGAAAATACCGGCGATCTTTATACAGGTACTGGTGGTGTGACATTAAAAGATACACCTCATGAAGTTGCTGTGCAAAGTGCAGTTTATAATCGTTTTCAAGTAGACCGTGCATTGCGTTATGCTTTTGAATACACCCGAAAAAGAAATAAGAAAAATACTTTGGCTCTCTGTGGTAAAACAAATGTGCTGACATATGTTTATGACCTATGGGATCGTGCGTTTAATGAAATGGGCGATAGAGATTACATGGATATCACACGTGAATATTATCATGTCGATGCTACATGTATGTGGATGGTTAAAAATCCGGAATGGTTTGATGTAATTGTCACTGGAAATATGTTTGGCGATATAATTACCGATCTCGGAGCGATGATCCAGGGTGGAATGGGTATTGCTGCGGGAGGAAACATAAATCCTGAAGGCATTAGCATGTTCGAACCAATTGGCGGTTCAGCACCAAAATATACTGATAAAAATGTGATCAATCCACTGGCTGCCATATGTGCAGGGTCTATGATGTTGGAAACTCTTGGCGAATTCGATGCAGCAACAGCAATCGAAAAAGTTGTTATGGAAGTTACGGCAAACCGCCTAAAAAGTCTGGCTGCAGGACGAATGGGAATGGGAACGGACGCGGTAGGCGATTTAGTTGCAGAGATATTGGCATCTTCTTAAACTAATTACATCTATCGAAATAGATACAAAATATTAGCCACAGATGGAACACAGATGAAAATTTAGAATTTGATTATTAAGAATTTATAATTGCGGAATTTGGATACATTAAATATTTAGTTTATGGCTTGTTAATCAATGTTGTTAGAGAAAATATTAAGTTATATAAACTAACTTTTTAATAATAATCTGTGTTCAATCTGTGTTCAATCTGTGTTTCATCTGTGGCCAAAAAAATAAATCGATATATAATGACATCGACCGAAGTCCGACAGTCTTTCCTGGATTTTTTTAAATCTAAAAACCATAAAATAGTTTCATCAGAATCTCTTTTGCCGACTGCTCCTAATCTATTATTTACTAACGCCGGAATGAATCAATTTGTTCCTTCTTTTTTGGGAGAACGTCCGCCGCCCCATTCACGGGTTGCTAATTCTCAAAAATGTATTCGTGCCGGCGGAAAACATAACGATCTAGATGATGTTGGATTCGATACTTATCATCACACATTTTTTGAAATGTTGGGCAACTGGTCTTTTGGAGATTATTTTAAAAAGGAGGCTATTGACTGGGCTTGGGAATTGCTGACAAAAGTATGGGGATTTCCCAAAGAGCGTCTCTACGCGACTGTTTACAAACCCGGAAAAAATGATCCATCTGAAATTGATCAGGAAGCTTGGAATTATTGGGCAGAAATTTTTAAAAGAGAGGGGCTTGATCCAAAAATTCATATAATATTTGGGGAGAAAAAAGATAATTTCTGGATGATGGGGGATACCGGTCCATGCGGCCCTTGCAGTGAAGTTCATATGGATTTGACCGAAAATGGAGATACCAATGGTTCGTTAGTCAATGCTGACTCCCCATACACAATTGAAATTTGGAATCTTGTTTTTATCCAATTCAATGCGACATCAGATGGTAAATTTAAACCGTTAGCGGAACAACATGTTGATACTGGTATGGGGTTTGAAAGAGTAGCCGGAATCATGGCCACAACAAATAAATTTACCGATTTCTCTAAAGCACCCTCTAATTATAACTGCGATATTTTCACTGATATTTTTAATGATATATCTCAATTATCAGGCAAACAGTATAAAAGAACTGTTCCGACAGATAGAATAAATTTAAATAACGATGAATTAGTTGACTGTATTTTTAGAATTTTATCAGACCATATTAGAACACTTTGTTTTTCAATCGCCGACGGAATTATTCCGGGCAATGAAGGGCGCAACTATGTAATTCGCAGAATTCTGCGCAGAGCCGTTATGTATGGCAGAAAACTGGATTTGAAAGCTGGTTTCTTAGTTCAACTAGTTGATACAGTTATTGAAAAATTTGGCCCTGTTTTTCCCGAGTTAATCGAAAATAGGGAAACGATTAAAAAAATTATCAAGTCAGAAGAGTCGGCATTTGATCGCACTATTGATAGAGGTATTCAAATACTCGAAAAAATTATTGCCAACAAATCGAAAGAAATTTCCGGAAAACAAGCTTTTGAATTATATGACACATACGGATTCCCATACGACCTGACTGAACTTATTGCCAATGAAAACAATATTAAAATCGACTATGATGGTTTTAATTTAGAAATGGAAAAGCAACGGAGTCGGGGAAGAGCTTCGCAGAAAAAAACAGAAATTCTAGTTTCAAAAGAGAGTGATAATAAACATGCGACAAAGTTTACCGGCTATGATATTTCAAAAACTCAATGCATCGATGCCATAATTGAAGAGGTCATTCAATCTGACAACAATACGTACTTCGTATTCGATCAAACTCCATTCTATGCTGAAATGGGTGGACAAATCGGTGATACGGGATTTGTGACAATAAATGAGGACACAAAAATAAAACTCACAGGAACAATAAAAGATTCTTCAGGACGTTATCTACATCATGCAGAATCTAATATTGTTAATGTAAATGAGATTGTCGGATATAAAGTTAAGCTTTCAGTTGATCACGCTAGACGACAATCCATTCAACGCCATCACACAGCCACACATATTTTACATTGGGCATTAAGAGAAGTTCTCGGCAAACATGTTAAACAAGCAGGATCGTTAGTAACAGATGATCGATTGCGTTTTGACATTTCTCATTTTGAGCAACCGACTAGCGACCAAATCCAGAAAATTGAAAAATTAGCAAACCAACAAATTTTGGCAAATTCCCCGGTTACGTGGACTGAAATGCCTTTCGATCAAAAACCGAAAAACTGCCTGGCATTCTTTGGTGACAAATATGGAGCCATCGTTAGAGTTGTCGATATTGGAGGTTGGTCGGTTGAACTATGCGGTGGAACTCATGTGTTAGCTACAGGGGAAATTGGCATCATAAAAATTGTCCAGGAATCAGCGATTGCGGCGGGAACAAGGCGTATAGAAGCAGTCGTTGGCGAAAGCGCATATGATTTAGTTGATACAAATTTTAATCTGTTAAAAAATTTATCGAATAAATTATCCTGTTTGCCAAAGGATTTTGATACTCGATTTAATTCGCTACTCGAACAAAATTCTGAGCTGGAAAAACAATTGCGTAAATTAAGACAAAGTGGAACTTCTAATTTAGCAACTGAACTTGCAAACTTAGCCACAAAGATTGGAGATATAAATCTTGTAACAGCTAAAGTTGAAGTAACAAACCCAAATGACATGAGAGCCTTGGCGGTTAACATCTCAAAGAAAATTGAACCGAGCGTTATTGTCTTGGGAGGTGAATTTAACAAAAAGGCAAACGTACTGGCATTATGTTCTTCAGATGCAATAAAAGCAGGACATAAGGCCGGCGATATTGTGAAACAAATTACTCAACAACTTGACGGTAAAGGCGGAGGTAAGCCTGATTTTGCAATGGGTGGTGGAAAAGATGTCGAAAAGCTAGAGAGTGTTTTGAATAATTTTTCTTTATATAATAATCAATCTGAAAAATAATCTGACAGGATTAACAGGATGATTCTTGTGATAAAGTTAATTCTCCCAGTCATATAATTTATTATTGTCTAATCAAATATTGATGTAATTTGTTTTAAATTTTGAAACCCGATTGCCTCTATTTTATCGTGAAGCATATAGTTAGTTTTCCCAGGGTAAATTATAAATAATTTTTTAAGTTTCAGATCATCTAGTGCAGATATCATCGAAGCTGATCTTCGTGGAGCATCTCCTACTTTAAACTCAAATCCATATAACCCTGAAGCTTTATTGATTATTAAATCAATTTCTTCACCCCCTTGCACTGACCACGTAAAGCATTCTTCTTCCCGTGTTTGAGTTAAGCGAATAATTTGCTCAATACAAAAACCTTCCCATGATGCACCAAATTTTGGATGTGATGATAATTGAAAATGATCTTTTAACATATGCAACGCATGCAATAAGCCAGTATCTCTAAGATAAATTTTTGGAGATTTGCGCAGACGCTTTCTAATATTAATATAGTAGGGTGATAATTCACGAATAATAAAAGCACCCTTTAAAATTTCGACATATCGTTGAACTGTTTTATAACTGACTCCAATTATTTTAGCTGCTTCTGAATGATTCCAATATTGACCATGATTATGAGCTATGAGTTGTAAAATTCGTCGTAGTTGCTCACTGCTCAACTTAGTATCAATTAATAGTGGTAAGTCTCGACCTAAAAACAAACTTATATAATCGAGTCGCCATTGGAATGAATTTTCATCAACCTCACATAGGTACGATTTTGGAAATCCACCTCGCAGCCAAAGACTACTTTGATTGTCCCAGCCTACTTCATCTATAGAAAATCCTCCCAATTCAATTAGCCTGACTCTCCCGGCTAAACTTTCAGAAACGCCTTTTATAATTCTCGGTGATGCACTACCAGTTATAAAAAACTTTGTGTCTCTATCAGGACGATCAGCAAGAACGCGCAGTTTTTGGAATAATTCCGGTTTTAATTGCACTTCGTCGATAACAACAACTCCATCAAGGCCATCAAGAATATTGAAATTGCTTTCCTCTAACCGAACGCTATCAACAAAATTTTGTAAATCAAAATAGTTTTCCACATTAGATGCAAGTGGTCGAGCCAACCATGTTTTTCCACATTGCCTGGCACCTAATAAAGCGGTTACAGGTGAATCTGACAATGCATCATGAATTCGTTTTTCTATCGAATTTCGAGAAATATTTGATTTAAATTCCATTAAATAATTATTGCAAATTAGACTTTGATAATCTAATTTGCAAGTCATGAGTAGTGGAAATTGGAAAAAACTAGACCAATATCTCAATCTTAATTTAGCTGATTGCGATAGTAAGGTCTTTGAGAATTTTTTCCTGCACTTTCTAAATGCCAGTATAAAACTGACTATTAATAGAAATGGCAGTTCATTTACCAGAGAAGTTATATCCGCTGAAACATACGCTGCCCAAAGTGGACATAAAGATAAAGGGATCGATTTAAAGCTTCATATGAAGGGTGGTGAGATTTGGGGAGTTCAATGTAAAAGAGTAAAAAAATGGACTCCTTCACAAACAATAAAAGCAATTAACAAAGCAGAAGAACTATTTCCTGCAAAACATTATTTTCTAGTTGTTGCATGCAACCCGAGTGCAGATGTGCATGATGAATTTGATAGACATCCTAACTGGTCTTTCTGGAATCTTGATAAAATTTCTGCGGGAATAAGAGAGCGAGTACATCCGACTAGAATTCCTGCGGTATTATCCAGTCTGGGACTATCGCAAGATGAAATTAGAAGATTTGCTCCATTTGCGACTGAACGGCTAGTGTCAACTGCCCAATTTTTTGCACCTTTTTTAGGCAGTAATAAACTATTTAGACACGACTGGAAAATCAAAGGCCGCAAACAAGAATTAGATAAACTTTTTGATTTTATTAACACTAAAGACACAAAGGTATTATTTCTTATTTCGAAAGGTGGAAATGGCAAGAGCCGCTTATTGCGTGAATTAGGTTTAAATATTGAGAATGAATACACAAATTACGAAGTTCTTTTTTTAAATCCACATTCAAAGGATCCGCCAGAATTTGCATCACTCTCAACACCAAAAAAAAGGATTATAATAATCGACGATGCCCACCGTGTAGAACAAATTCCGTTGGATCTGTTGGGAATTGTATCACAAGATAAGAAAGCTAAAATAATTTTTTCTACACGTCCCCAAGCAGTTGAAGCAATACAAGCTAAATTGATAGAAATCGGCATGGGAATTCAATATACAACCATTCAATTGCCCTCATTAAAAAAAGCTGATATAAAACTAATTGCACAGGAGGCTTTAGGTGAAAATTTATCAGGATACGCAAATGAATTAATAAAAATATCTGACAATAATCCTTTTCTAACGGTTATTGCCGGCGACCTTTTACGACAAGAAAAAATCCGATGGGGCAACTGGCAAAACAATAACGAACTAAGACAATATATTTTCAAAGCATTTGAAGAGGAGAATTTAAAAGATATACCCGATTCAGATAAAAAAATTTCTCGTGGAATACTACGTTTGATTGCCTTGCTAGCACCAGCCTCTCTCGATAAACCGCAATTTATTGATAAAGTCTCCCAATGTATTGGCTATAGTAGTTTCGATATCGAACAGCAATTGAAGCGCCTGCGAATGATTGAACTTGTTATCGACAGTAAAGATGGAGTTAGAATAGCTCCTGATTTATTTGCCGATTTTCTGGTATATGAAACATGTTTCAAGCAGAATAAAAAATTACCGCAGTTTGTTAAGAAAATTATCGATAATTTTGCTGACTACGGTTCGATTATGTTACGTAACCTGGCCGAAAGCGCATGGATTGCCAGACTAAATAACATTAGTAGTGATGATTTGCTAAAACCATTAATAGAACAGGAATGGAAACATTTTGAGAATTGCAGTTTTTATAGACGTGCAGAGAAACTGAAACATTGGAGCAGCTTCAGTATTTTTCTGCCGGATGAGACTTTAATTCTTGCAAATAAAGCTATTAAAAAAACTGAAGCGCCTAAACCTGTTGAAGAAAAGTTGTGGAGAGAAAATTCAACCATTTTTACTCACGAATATGTAATAGAGCAAATACCGAAACTTCTTAACCCAATAGCCAAATATAACGCAAAATGCAGGCATGAAACTCTTAATCTCTTATGGCAAGTAGGACTCAATCAGAAACTGCATTCACTTGAACATAATGATAGCCATGCATGGTCTGTCATTGCAGAGGTTATAAAATATGAACCAAAAAAATCAGCAGAGACAACATTATCAGCTCTTTCATGGTTGGAAACAAAAGTTAAAACCACAGACACTTTAGATATTCTAAAATCTAATGCCCCCATCCTTCGAATATTATTGCGCTCTTGTTTTGATCGTTTTGTTGAATTTACGCAATGGGAAGGTAGCAGGGTTTGTTGGTGGGAGCAGCCGGTAAATATTAGTAACACCCAGGCTATTCGCGATCAAACAATTAAAATAATTAACTATGTTATCACTAAAGGCTCATGGCCGGCGGTATTTCATGCATTATCTATAATTGATTATGCTGTTCGCGGAGTACCTCCGAGTGAAGCAAAACGCCTTAATGATAATAAGACCCAGCGCACATGGGAAAAAGAGCGTGCGAAAGCATTGTCATTACTAAATAATGTAATCTCTCTACATAACCATGTTACGATAAGGTATGAAGTTCGAAGAATTTTAATCAGGAATATTACCTATGGAGAGAACAAAGTTTTTGCTAATGCTTGCAGTCGTCTACTTTCAAATATACATGAAGATATAATACTTAGAGTTACAGATATTCTGTTATCTGACAAGTACCTTGTTGTTGACAAAAAATTACAATCGTTAGAACCAAAAGAAAAATTCAATAAGCTGGATGAATTATGGGAATCGAAAGCACAATCAGTTGCCAATGATCTTATATTGACATATTCTAACGCCAATCAAATTTTTCAGTTTCTAAATTGTCTTTGTGCTGAATTGAAGTCAGTCGGGTTGAATCCTTCTTTTTACTGGTTGTTTAAATATCTAGTCAAAGCCTCACCTAAAATTGCAGTAAATCTAGCTGAATTTATTCCGGTTACGACCTGCAATTCCCCATTTATTCATAGTTGGCCATTGCTGTTGGAAGATAATGAAAAAGTCAGTATTAGAAAAAAATCGTTGCTTTATGAAAACGCGATAAAATGCAAACAAGCTGATTTATCAATTTCTGTAGTAAGTCATATATCCAGGAAAATTTTTAATGGCTATATACCTACGGCTAAAGAAAAATCAATTATTCAAAGTACAACCAATCAAGCCAATTATGATCAAACTGTAACATTACTGCAGCTAATAGAACGATCTGATAAAAAACTTCATCTATGGAATGATAAATTGCTTGAGTCTCTTACTTTTGAAAAAAATTTAAGTTCAGATAATAAACAAAATATATTTAAAAAAATTATAGATACTCTCGATCCAAATCTAACGAGAAATAAGAAACCTTTCAAGCCCAGTATAATTACAAAATTATTGAATCAATTTATCCAAATGGATAAAATAGAAGTTTATGAGAATAATAGTCAGTTTACTGAATTTTGTAAAAATTACCCTAAGGAAATATATTTGTGGGTAATTAAAAGAATAAATTTTTCACAAACCAACAAATCACCTCAAAACTACAAACCCGTCCCTATCTTACTTGAAAGACGATTTGATTTAGGCAGATTAAAAGAAGATAAAGATTATTTATCAATATGCAAAATACTCTGGGAAAAAGTAATGCGATCTAATAAGAAAGTAAAAGATTTCTGGATTGAATTATTTCAGGCAGTCACAATTGAAAATACTTCTTTTTGGTTACCACGATTACTTAAAGCAGTAGAAAGCTCAAAAACTCATGAAAAGTTAAAATGGCTAACAAAACTGATTAAATTTGAAAGATCATTGATTATATTTCAATATCCAGAATTAACACGTTTGTTTTTAATACAGTCAGAAAAACTAGGATATGAAAATCTCATGGATGAAATGCAATGGGAACTCTACTTCAGTTGTAACCCCAATAGCCATACAAACACAAAGAGTATATTAAATGAGAAAAATAGTTTTTTAGAATTAACAGCAATAAAAGCTACTGAGAAGTATCATTCAGATATTTTATTAAATCCATTTTATAGATGGATTGCAGATATCGAAGAGACTGAAAGAGTTTCACTTAAAATGCGTCATGAATCACTGTGATCTACATATGAACACGCCTGTTGGATTCCAAATCTATTAAACGACTCTGCCCAATCTGGCTCTTCGCAAGCGAAGGCCCTACATTAATTTGTTAGATAAAAAACAATTGCCATTATAAAATTCCTATAATTAATAAGTAGCTTAATTTTAACCAAACAAATTTTAATAATATAAATTAAACATGACCACGATAATAGATATATCAGCGAGAGAAATAATAGATTCACGCGGCAACCCAACTGTAGAAGTTGATGTTGAACTAGAATGTGGAGTGATTGGACGCGCGGCTGTTCCTTCGGGAGCCAGCACAGGTGTGAACGAAGCAGTGGAATTGCGCGATGGAACTTTAACTGCGAAACAGTTTAATCATAAAAATATTGATCACAAAAATCGTTACCTCGGCAAAGGTGTGATAAAAGCAGTCGATAACGTGCATCGCCTAATTGCTCCCGAGCTCATCGGATTTGATTCTGTCAATCAAGTAGAAATTGATCAAGCTATGTTAAAACTTGATGGCACCTCGACTAAAAAGAAACTCGGTGCTAACGCGATTTTAGGTGTTTCTCTTGCAACTGCCAAAGCTGCTGCTGCTGCTCTTGAACTTCCTCTCTATCGATATATTGGAGGTACGAATGCAAAAGTTTTACCGATCCCAATGATGAATATCATGAATGGAGGCGCTCACTCTGATGCTCCTATCGATATTCAGGAATTTATGATTATGCCAATAGGCGCTGACACATTCAGCGAATCTTTAAGAATGGGAGCAGAAGTTTTTCATTCTCTGAAAAAAGTTTTAAAAGCCAAAGGCTTATCTACCGCAGTCGGTGATGAAGGTGGGTTTGCTCCAAACTTGGCATCAAATGAAGCTGCATTGGAAGTTATTGCCAAGGCCGTAAAAAATGCCGGCTATAAATTAGAAAAAGATATCGTTTTTGCTCTCGATGTCGCATCATCTGAATTTTACAACAAATCACAAAAGAAATATATATTCAAAAAGTCAGATGGATCTAAACGAAATGCTGACCAAATGGTACAATTTTATCAGGATCTTCAGAAAAAATATCCCATTCGGTCAATCGAAGATGGATGTGATGAAAATGACTGGTCAGGCTGGAAAAAGTTGACTGATGCAATTGGAGATAAGACACAATTAGTAGGTGACGATCTTTTTGTTACAAATGTGAAATTTCTTAAAAAGGGAATAGACACTGGTGTAGCCAATTCAATTTTGGTAAAGGTCAATCAAATTGGCTCACTGACTGAGACGTTGGATGCTGTGGAAATGGCTAAAGCTGCCAACTACACATCAGTAATCAGTCATCGCTCAGGTGAAACAGAAGACACAACAATTGCCGATATTGCTGTTGCCACTAACGCCGGACAAATTAAAACCGGATCACTCAGTCGTTCAGACAGAATCGCAAAATATAATCAGTTATTGCGAATTGAAGAGGAGTTAGGAAATGCAGCTGTCTATGGTGGAAAGTTGTAAAATTAATTTTTAACCGAAAAAATAGTCACTATTGGTATCAGTAAAACCACTATCAGTATCCCGAATTTACATCGGGATGTAAACAATACCGAAACTTTATCAATATTGGCAATTAAAAAACCTTTGATGATTCATCGAAAGGAGCAAGCGCTTGGCGTAGCCCAGAGAGAGAAAGACTCACACTGGTAAATGTGGAGAATCAACTCCATCGCTTCAACGAGGGTAGTAGTGGGTTTATCCCTCCACCTTACACTCTGCTTTATTTTTTTATAAATTATTTGGCACCCATTAGTCTCTAACTTAGCATTCATCCGGCGGAATGAGACCTTATTGTATTTTTGTTGTCGAAATTGAAATCGTCATCAATTTACCAGACTTGATATTATTGTCAGAGTAATACATTATTTCCAAAATATAATGATAAAGAAATTAATTATCTTCGTAATTTTCCTGGCTGCCGTGCATGTTTCCATGGGCGAGAGAATGGATAGTCAGCCGAAAGAAAATATTCAAGCTGAGGAAGTTAATCCTCAAATTGAAAATTTATCCACTGAATCTACTGAGAATACAAAAAAAAATGAGTCTGATAATCAGCAAAAAATATCGCCCGTACTTCAGCCGGAAGAAATTGATCACATTGATTTTACAGAAGAAAAGACAGATTTATCCAAACAATTTCCTCTCACAGACAAAAAAAGATTAGTATATATTATTCCCATCCAGGGACCTATCTCAAAACCGACGCTTTATATTCTTCGCCGTGGTCTCAAAGATGCAATATCTGAAGGCGTTGATACGATAGCGCTAGATATGAATACTCCGGGTGGTCGGCTGGATGTCACTCTTGAGATGATGGAAATACTCGATAATTTTGAAGGTGACACTATTACATTTGTAAACAATGATGCGATTTCTGCAGGTGCATATATTTCCATAGCGACAGAGGATATTTATTTCTCTCCCAAAGGTGTTATTGGTGCCGCAGCAGTTGTCCAGTCAACCGGCAAAGAAATTGATAAATCGATGAAAATGAAAATCGATAGTTACCTTCGGGCAAAAGTGCGCAGTGTCGCCGGTGATGGCCGTTATCGTGCTGATGTCCTCAGAGCAATGATGGATGATGCGTTTGAACTAAAAATTGGGGAGAAAGTTATTAAAACAAAAGATGAACTCCTCTCACTAACCGCTAATGAGGCTATCGAAACTTATGGTGATCCACCTCAAAAATTATTGGGCGTTTCTATTGTTAAAGATATAAATGCATTACTTACTGAGAAATATGGTAAAGGAAATTTCGCAGTAACAACATTTGAAGTAACATGGTCAGAATCATTGGCACAGTTCATGGACAAAATTGCACCAATTTTAATCGGGTTGGGGATGTTATGCTTGTTCATAGAATTCAAAACACCTGGCTTCGGAATATTTGGCATTTCCGGAATTATAATAATCGCAATTGTTTTTATCAGTAATTATGTCGCCGGTCTGGCAGGTTATGAACCGATGTTGGTTTTCATGGCAGGAATGATTCTTTTAGGACTGGAGTTATTTGTTTTTCCCGGTACGTTGTTTATGGGTCTTCTGGGAATAGTATTAATACTAGGATCATTAATTTGGTCGTTAGCTGATATTTGGCCGACGAGTGGTGGTGGCATATCGATTAACCCTGATCATTTGTGGTATGCAATTTATCGAACCGGAATTGGACTTACAATTTCTATAATTGGCCTGGTTTTAATTTGGAAAATTTTACCCAAGACTTCACTTTGGAGCAACTTGGTATTGTCAGATGTGCAACCACAACCTGGATTTTCTGCTGCAACACGAGATACAAGCAATGTCGGTAATGAAAATTCACTACCTGATATTGGCACTGAGGGCATAACCGTTACAGATATGATGCCGAGTGGTGAAGTCGAAATACAAAACAAACGTTATCAGGCATCAGTAAAATATGGCATTTTAAGACGTGGAGATGCAATAACAGTAACCGGCTACAAAGATTTTTCACTATTGGTAGATAAACTAAAATCATGAGCACAATTATTGTACTAATCGTAATAGCAATTTTACTCTTCTCCTTTGAAATAATTATTCCGGGTGGCATATTGGGAGTTATCGGAGTCGTATTTCTACTAATTGCCTATGGTTATGCCTATGCTACATTCGCTGCACCCGGGTTAATAATAACTATAATCTGTTCACTTGTCGCTTCCGTTGTCATTATCTACATCGAATTAAAAATATTTCCCGAAACAAAATTGGGCAAAATATTTATATTAAAAAATTCGAATAAAGAGACCTCTATGAAACAACAGGCGGATGATACTATAGTTGGGAAAACGGGGGTTGTTCTAACCACAATGTCACCATCCGGATTAGTTGAAATTAACGGCAAGCAGTATGAATCATTTTCTCAGAGTGGACTTCTTGAAGAAGGAACCGAAGTCGAAGTCGCTAGCCAGGATAATTTTCGGTTGATCGTTCGGAAATTAAGTTAGCAAAATTCGGGCGTGAATGATATCAGAACTAAAATTCTGTATATCAATTTCATATTTAATCGTAAAGCCTCAGAAGAAATAGAAAACTAAAACAGCTATTTGAAGAATGGAGATAGGGGAATGGTTGATTGTTGAAAAAAAGATAGAAATGTAAATCTTTATCCAATTATCTTACTTAACCACACAGCCGGAGTAACGTTATTTCCAGATTTCAGTTTCTGCCGCAATGACTCTGCATTTTTTTTCATTATCTGATATTTTATTTCGTGCTCTATTGTAATTTTAAGAGCAATTCTCAAACTGTCAGGCTTGGCTTTTCTTTGAATATATTCCTGATAAACCGGACGATTGAGTAATATGTTAGCGATACCCAGGTAGGGAATTTTTATTAACTTTTTTCCAATAAGATAAGAAATCGGATGAGTCCTATAAACTATTGCACCTGGAATACCTGCTAAAGCACATGCGAGTGACATTGTTCCGGAACTGGTCAACACCGCTTTTCCTGATACTGATTTTCCGAGTGGGGCTAATTTTATTTTTTCTTTAACATCTTCATACTTATTTAAAATACCTTCAAGTTGAGTTTTAATTTTTTCGCTCGGATATATCGTAACGGCTGTCTCATCAGGAAAGTCTCTCAAATACATTCTGAAAGTTTCTACCAAAGTTGGAAAAATTAATTTAACAGGATTTTCTCTGCTGCCTGCTAACAATAAAATGGGTGCTTTTTCATCGTAAATGACTGGTGCTTGATAATCAAAGTCAATGAAGGGATGCCCGACAAACTGAACGGGTAAATCTGTGTCTTTATAAGAATCAACTTCAAAGGGGAAGATGACCCCTAACGCATCCAGCCATTCGGCCATTTTAAACCGCCGTTCTTTTTTCCATGCCCAAACTTGAGGGCCAATATAGTTTACAATATTTATTTGTCCCCCACCCTTTTTGCTTAATTTTAATTTAAACAATTTTTGAGCCAGTCTTAAATTAAAGCCGGGATAATCAATCAAGCAAATGTTTTTAGGTTTATGAGTTCTGATCCAGGAAATTGTTTTATTAAATAAAGTCTTAAAATAATTATAGTTCTTTAAAACTTCATAATATCCTACGATCGAACATTGTGTTAAATCAAACAGTAACTGTGCTCCGGCAACCTCAAGCGCACTGCCACCCAATGCTACAATATTTAACTCAGGATTTAGCTTTTTTAACTCTGCGACAACTTTAGCCCCATGTTGATCACCGGAGTGTTCACCGGCAATGATAAGTAAATCAACACCTTCTTTCAACGGATTTGGAAAATCAGAATTTGGTGATAATTTTTTTTCCATATTTTATTAATCGATATACTCGCTTATTAATTTTTTGAATCTTGGTAAAAGAATTGAATGAAACCAAGGATTCTTTTTCAGCCAAAATCTATTTCTTGGAGAAGGATGTGGTAGTGGAAAATAGTTAGGTAGATATTTCTCAAAGTTTCTGACAGTTTCTGTTAAATTTTTTTTGGCTTTCTCCTGCAGGTAATATTTCTGAGAATATTGTCCGATAAGAATTATTATTTTCACGTCGGACATTTTATTCAACAATTTAGCATGCCATTCAGGAGCACATTCAGATCTGGGAGGTAAATCGCCAGACTTGCCTTTACCCGGATAACAAAAACCCATTGGTATCAATGCAACTTTATCAGGATTATAAAAAATATCGCTCTCAATTCCCATCCATTCACGTAATAATTTGCCACTTTGATCATTCCAGGCGATGCCGCTTTGATGAACTTTGCTTCCGGGTGCCTGGCCGATAATAACGATTTTGCTTTTTCGACCGGCTGCTAATATGGGATTCGGACTGTGCGACAAATGGCTCTTACAAATGATACAGTTGCGAACCTGATTTAAAACTGAATTCAATTTGTATATTTTATTATTTTAATAAATTGCGCTTCAATTTAATATTCTACGAATTGAGATTAAAGCTATAATAAATGCTGACATAAACATTGAAATATATTTTGGCTCTGGAACATTAGCTGTAATATCAATATTACCCAATAAAATGTCATCACCAGCTGCGCTCGATGTGTCATCACCTAAAAATAAATAACTCGAAAGATTATAGGGAGTACCAAATGCAGTGTAGTCACGAGTAGCTCCTGTCAGAATTTGAACATTATCTGCAAACAATGTATATGTGCTTCCGAGTATAGTCAGGTCATAATTAATTAAACTAAATGGACTACTGTTTGTGGCAGTAGTATCAAAAGAGACACCTTCAGAATGAGTAAAAATTGGGTTGTCGCTTTGAGCCCAAATTTCATCTTCCCAAAAACCCAATTCGATACCGGTCTTGGCATTCGATAAAATTATCACACTGAACCCGGCACGATCATTTGAAACATGACTCTCATTTATTACTTGCAAGTCAAATGACAGTGTAAATCCAAAATTCTGATTGAGTTCTACAAAATTTGAACTCTTAAAATTTAGTGTAATTGGATTGTAGTTACTGTAACCAGCAGAAACAGCATTATCGGTAATTAAATTCACGCCAATATCGCTAGATGCATTTGCTTGTTGTGATGCTGATCCACCAAATATGGAATTGTCGGAATAATTTAACCATGACTGATCAGCCGGTAAATTATTTTGGCTACGATCATATAAAAGTGTTCCTAAAATAGAGTTAGTTATAATACTTAAATTTAAAAAAAATATTAGTGAAATTTTTGTGTTCATTAATTTAAAAATGTTAACAATAAAAGTTATTTTAATACCTGATTATTAGAGAGTTATTTACTAACAAAACGAATTTTTCAATAAATAATATCATTAAAATTGAATAAATTTGAACCGATTGAATTGACTCATTGAATTGATATTTTTTCCTTGCACAGTAAACACATTTTTTACAGGGTCGTGGGTAATTGACCAAATTAATTTAACATATAATTATATAACGACATGAAACACAATAAGATAAATACATTTATTTTCGGGATTATTTTAATGCTGGGAATGCTATTAAATTCTGGGTGCACGACATGGTGCCCATGGAAAACAACAGAAGTTGAAGAAGAAACAGTTACAACAACAGAAGAAAGAGCTGTTGAAACTAAGAAAGCAGTTGTGCAAACCACAAGTGGATATGGGCCATCATATACGACCTATGACAAAAAAGGCGTAACATATAAAAGAGGTTCAATGGCATTTCCTACAGGAAATCTTTCTTCAAGTACAGTCTTGCTAGAAAAATCATTTCCTGCAGAGGTCATGGTTGGACAACGGTATAATTATAGATATACTGTGAAAAACTTACTTGATTATCCTATTACGAATGTTGAGTTAAAAGACATCGTTAAAAACAACTTTGATGTTTCAAAATCTAAGCCAGCCGCTGACAGCGTCAACGGTAATGAAGCTGTCTGGTTAATTGGTGATATGGCAGCAGGTGAGAAAAAGACAATAATAGTCTACGGCAGTTCAGCTGAAGAAGGAATGACTACATCCTGCGGCATTGTAACTTTCAATCCTATTCTTTGCGAAGGCATTAAGGTAGTGAAAGCTAATTTGGAATTAGTAAAACAATCACCAAAATTAGTTACGATATGTGATAACATTCCATATTCATTTAAAGTGCGCAACTCAGGCAGCAGTCGTCTAACTGATGTTATTGTGACTGATCCATTACCTAAGGGAATACAAACATTGGATGGCAAGACATCATTAAAGTTTGATGCCGGAACATTGGAGCCAGGTGAAAGCAAAGATTTTAATGCTGAAGTTCGTGCAACCTCAACTGGTAAATTTGAAAACACTGCCAAAGCATCTTGTGCACAAGGAGTTGAAGCTGAAGATTCAAGTGTAGTTGTAGTTAAAGCACCGGCATTGGCTCTAAGCTGTGATGCACCAAAAGAAAGATTCATTGGACGTCCAGTAAGTGTTTGTTTCAACATTAGCAACACTGGTAACACGTCAGCCAAGAACACAGTTGTAACAATGCCACTTCCATCGGGAGCAAGTTTCCAGGGTGCAACAGCAGGTGGAAGACTTGAAGGAGAGAATATTATCTGGGATATTGGATCATTACCAGCTGAAGGAAATAGAGAAGTGTGTGCTAATTTCACAGGTGCACAAGCTGGGAAACTAAGATTCAAAGCAAGTGCTACAGCAGACTGTGCAGAACCAACCAGTTCTACATGCAGAACAAAAGTTGTTGGTATTCCAGCTATATTACTAGAAGTAATTGACTTGGAAGATCCGATTGAAGTAGGTGCAACCCAAACTTACGAAATCACAGTTACAAATCAGGGAAGTGCACCAGCTACTGGTGTAAAAATAACCTGTGAGATCGAAAATGCACAATCTTATGTATCTACATCAGGTGCAACTAGTGCAACCAATGAGGGTAGTAAGATTATGTTAGCTCCAGTAAAATCAATTGCACCAAAAGAAAAGGTTGCCTGGAGAATAATAGTAAAAGCAGTTGAATCAGGAGATATCAGATTCCATGTATCAATGGAAAGTGATCAGATCAGTCGTCCTGTAAGTGAAACTGAAGCAACTAATCAATATTAATACTTACTAAAACGATTTAATTTAAGGCCCGTTACGAATTCGTAACGGGCCTTTTTTTTGCGGATAGTTTGCCACAAATCGCTTTGTTTATGCTACCGAGTCACGATTTATCGGGACGACATGATCACGAGAAAACATGACAATAGGATTTTTACTTTGTCATCGCGAGGAGTAGCGCAACATGGCGATCCATGACTTTTTTGGAAGTTGTCGGCTGTTAGCCTCGGTATAGACAGAGCTTTTTCGAATTGCTTTACGACTTTAAATAAATAGACTACCAGACATAATGGATACAGAATATTCTATCTATTTCGGTTCCAAGTTGAAAACGACATCTACCAATTTCTTATAGCAGATGCTATACATACAAAAATTAGAAGAAATTGAGCAGTAACCAATTTAATTTGAAGACCAGAAGTTTATAGGTATGCAAAGTAGTGCATTCAATCAAAGAAAAGGAATCAAATTGAATTCAATAATTATTTTTCCATTGAAACATTTAACATATATAGTAATAGGTTTAACAGGTAATATCCGGTATTGTGTGTTGAATGACAGAATATAATTTTAATAAGTGAGTAGGGGAAAAATAAAAATAGAAACTGCATGCTGGACATCATTTAATAGTGTCCTTGTCTCATTTAATAAAGATTGGTATTCATCTCGCACACCTATATTAATTTGGCGTCCTGAAAATATTGAGATATCTGATGTAAAACAACGATCGCCCCATCTATACGGTATCGATAGTGGATATTATTTAACTGATAACAAAATTCATTTCATATTGTATCAGAACCGTTATCCGGGAATAGATTGGAAAAATAATAATGTCTATGTCGTGGGTGACTTCAACGATTGGTCATATCATTTAGCAAAGTCGAAATGGATGCTTCAATCAGTGAAAATTGATAGTAAAAATTATCAAAGATTTTCTATTGATCGCAATGAATTAAGAAATGATAAAACTTATCGATTCAAATTCATAACTCAATCTGGAAGATGGCTCGAAATCCCGAGTGATACACCCAATATAATTACTGATAAAAATGGAAACACCAACTATGTAATTAAATTTAACAAAGGGGGTGCCCATCAATTTTATATTACAACTCCATTTTCATTTTACAATGGTTCAAAATCAGAAATAACTTTGTTAAACAATGAAAGTAGACAAACAGTTAAAATTGATCCCGGAACATTCTTACTGGACCTAGAATCATCAGTTGAACTTGGATCAATCGTCGATGGGAATGAAACTATTTTCAGAATATTTTCCCCTAGAGCAAAAACAGTAACCGTTTCATTTTTTAACAATCTAAATTACCCCGATTTTATAACTCTTAATTTGAATCGAGTAGAAAATACCATTTGGGAAATTATACATCCTGAAAATTTACATGGTTGGTATTATTATTTTCAAATTGATGGACATGATAATGACACTTTCAGTAATTTTAATTCTGAATTTAAAATTTTAGATCCATATGCACTCGCTACTGTTTCACCTTCTGGTCCCGGTATAATTTGGGACAAAAAAAAATTACCAACTACATCAAAAAAATTTCAACCCCCAAGTTGGCATGATCTGATTATTTTGGAGGCTCATATTCGTGACTTGGTAAAACTGGCTCCTATTGATTTGAGTGATTCAGATCGTCTAGGATTTAATGGTTTAAAAAAATGGGTTGAGACAAATGGAAATTATCTCACAGAACTTGGCGTCAACGCTGTTGAGTTACAACCGATACAAGAGTTTGATGCTGAAAAGCCGGAAAATTATCACTGGGGCTACATGACAAATAATTTTTTCTCACCCTCAAGTAGTTATGCCTCAGACCCTGAGAACGGATCGCAGATTCCCGAATTTAAATCATTAATTGAAAGCTTCCATAAAAAGAAATTAGCTGTGATTCTCGATGTAGTTTACAATCATGTTGGTGAACCCAATCACTTGTTATTTATTGATAAATATTATAATTTTGAAATTGCAGCCAACGGTTCATTGATAAACTGGACTGGAACAGGAAACACTTTGCGCTGCTCAGCCCCAATGATTAAGAAACTGATTATAGATAGTTTGATTCATCTAATTGAAGTTTATGACATTGACGGTTTTCGATTTGATCTGGCAGAAATTCTTGGTGTGGAAGTTTTACTAGAAATTGAAAAAGCCTTAAAACAAGTCAAACCGTCCATAATTTTAATAGCTGAACCCTGGAGCTTTCGAGGACACATAGCTCTTGATTTAAAATCAACAGGGTTTGCATTCTGGAATGATAAATACAGAGAATTTATAAAGGATTATATAATGGGTAACGGTAATTTTGAAGGAATTTCCTATTTTTTAGAAGGATCGTTAAAACACTTAACCTCATTTCCTGCCCAATCTATTAATTATGTGGAATCACATGATGACTTTTGCTGGATTGATAAAATTACTGAAAATAAAGACCACAATGGCAACATCCCCACACCTAACGATCGACGAAGATCTCATTTATTAATTGCAGTTCTCATGTCCTCTATAGGAATCCCAATGATATCTGCAGGTCAGGACATGCTGCGTTCCAAGCGAGGAGTCCATAATACTTATCTGCGGGGAGATTTAAATGCCATAGATTATGATCGTGCAATAAACTACTCAGGTACACACGAATACTTTCGAAAATGGATTAAGTTTAGGAGTTCAACTAAAGGATCTGTCTTCAGACTCACAACTAAGCCTACAGAAAAATATTTCCAAATGTACGGTGCAGACAATTCATCAGCAATCGCTTTAGAATATAATTCGGATCTAAGCCTACCAACAAATAGACTGCTATTCGCTATAAATCCGGGTCAAAGAAAAATTTCAATATCAATCGATGATACTGAAATGAAAAATTATAAACAAATTGCAGATCATGAAAGATTTGATGAACAGGGACTGACCGGTGCACTTATCAATGTAAAAAATAATAATCTTTCATTACCGGCTATGAGTTGTGGATTATGGCTAGAACATTAAATAATAATCGATTCATAATCTTCACCTTAACCTTATCTACTTATTTGTTTAGTTTCTAATGTTAACACAGCAACGGTCAGGTTAGCAAAATTATTGATTTCTCTTGCAATAAACAGTGACTTTGTTTCACATTTCCGCTCTTTTTTTAATTTAGATAACAATAATATTTTATAATATAAAAAATGGCAGTTAAAATAGCAATTAATGGGTTTGGCCGAATTGGCCGATTAGTATTTCGAGCACTTGTTGATCAAGGCTTGCTTGGTTCAAAATTTGATGTCGTCGCATTAAATGATTTGGTTCCGGCAGATAACTTGGCCTACTTATTAAAATATGACTCTGTTCAAGGACGCTTTAATAAAACGGTAACTAGCGAAAAATCGGATCCATCATTGGGTTCTGATGACACTTTAATTGTTGATGGACATAAAATCAAATGTCTGTCAGTTAGAGAAGGACCAGCAGCCATGCCGTGGGCTGACTTGGGTGTTGAAATTGTTATTGAATGTACGGGGCTGTTTACTGATTCAGTAAAAGCAAATGGCCATATTGAGGCCGGTGCAAAAAAAGTCATTATTTCGGCTCCTGCAAAAGGTGATGTTAAGACTGTTGTTATCGGAGTAAATAATGAATCACTGACAAAAGATGATAATATAATTTCAAATGCATCATGTACGACAAATTGCCTTGCCCCTATTACGAAAGTCATTCTTGACAATTTTGGAATAGAAGAAGGTTTAATGACAACTATTCACGCTTATACTGCTACTCAGAAAACAAATGATAGTGCTTCAACCAAGGATTGGAAAGGCGGTCGATCTGCAGCAATAAATATCATACCGTCAAGTACTGGAGCAGCAAAAGCAGTCGGCTTGGTTTTGCCGGAAGTTAAAGGCAAGTTAACCGGAATGTCGTTCAGAGTTCCAACACCGACAGTATCAGTTGTCGATCTTACCGTTAGAACTGAAAAAGAAACTTCTTATCAGGAAATATGTGATAAAATGAAAGAAGCAGCTGATGGATCACAAAAGGGCATTTTGGCATACACTGAAGATCAGGTTGTTTCTACTGATTTCACCCATGATTCACATTCGTCAATTTTTGATGCCGGATCGGGATTGGAGCTAAATAGCCGTTTTTTTAAATTAGTGAGTTGGTATGACAATGAGTGGGGATATAGCAATCGTTGCATCGATCTACTGAAGCAAGTTGCCGGATTACTTTAATAAATTCCAGGCAAACGTGAGTAATATTAAAAAAATTTCAGATCTGGATGTTGCCGGAAAACGTGTTTTAGTGCGTGTCGATTTCAATGTTCCGCTTGATAAATCAGGTGCAATATCTGATGACAGTCGTATCAACGCCGCTTTGCCAACAATTAGACATTTAGTTAGTCATAATGCAAAAGTTATATTAGCCAGCCATCTTGGTAGACCTAAGGGTAAATTTAATCCTGCCTTTTCACTCAAACCGGTTGCAGAAAATCTAGCTAAAAAACTTGGCCAACCAGTAATTTTCTTAGATGATTGTATCGGTTGTGAGGCTGAAAATGCAGTCAGTCACTTAACTGATGGGAGTGTTCTATTACTGGAAAATGTACGCTTTCATGCGGGTGAAGAAAAGAACGATAATGAAATGTCAAAAAGTTTAGCTAATCTCGCTGATATATTTATTAATGACGCTTTTGGAACAGCTCATAGAGCACATGCATCAACAGTTGGGGTAGCAAAATTTACAAAGGAAAAAGCCGCCGGATTTCTTATTGAAAAAGAATTAGATTTTCTAGGTGAAAAAACCTCAAATCCGATTCGACCCTTTACTGTAATTTTAGGTGGAGCTAAAGTAAGTGATAAAATAAAAGTCATTGATTCATTACTGGATAAAGCAGACACAATTTTAATTGGTGGAGGCATGGCATACACATTCAAACTCGCCATGGGTTATAAAATTGGCAAAAGTCTTTGCGAAGTAGATAAAATTGAAGTCGCAAAACAAGCCATTCAGAAAGCAAAAGATAAGGGCGTAAAATTTTTATTACCGGAAGATAATTTAATAGTCGATTCACTCGATTTTCCAGCAGGAAAAATTGGTGAATCAAAAATTGCTGAAGGTGATTTCCCCGATGACTGGGAAGGTGTAGATATTGGGCCAAAAACAATAGCTGCCTATAAAAAAGAAATTCAAACTGCTAAAACTATTTTATGGAACGGCCCAATGGGGATATTTGAAATATCAGATTGCTCAAAAGGAACATTTGCTATAGCAGAAGCAGTTGCAAATTCCGATGCTATATCAATCATCGGTGGCGGAGATTCAGTAAAAGCCATTAATATGAGCGGATATTCTGATAAGGTAAGTTTTATGAGTACTGGCGGAGGTGCGAGTTTAGAATACTTAGAAGGAAAAGAATTACCGGGAGTTTCGGCATTAAAAGATTAACTTTGACAGTTTGAATTACTGGATAAACTGAATAGTTTAATTTCAGTAGAGCATTAAAAGTTTGATAAGGTCAATAAAACATACGTACACTGCAATTTTGAATGTGTAGATTGCATCCTTCCGAATTGTATAAAGTATTGATTGCGTACATAGTAAATTATCATCGTATGTTAGAACAGAATAAGAATGCATTGAAAGAAGCTGATCAATATGGAATCGATCTCACATTAATTGAAGAAAACCTACGCAAATCATTCGAAGATCGTATTAATGCTCAGTCTACAGCTGCCAATGCACTTCGAGTATTGAGAGAAGCAAAGCTGAAAGCAGATGAATGATTTCCTTAAAATCATAGAGCAACTCCAAAAGGCTGATGTTAATTTTGTAGTGGTTGGTGGCTTAGCTGCAGCAGTTCATGGTAGCAGCATGCTAACTCAAGATGTGGATATTTGCTGTGACTTTTCGATCGACAATTTACTCAACCTTCAAACTGCTTTAGCAAATTATAAACCTGTACACAGAATGGATAATAAAAAATCACGATTTACTGAAAAAAAATCACAACTTTCTAAATTTAAAAACATATATCTAAATTCAAGTTTGGGACAACTTGACTGCTTGAGTGAGATAAAAGGTATTGGTAAATATAAAGCAGTTTTAGCGTTTTCTGAAATCATCACAATTAATTCAATGCCATGTAAGATATTATCAATCATTGGTTTAATCAAATCTAAAAAAAGTTTGAATCGGCCAAAAGACAAACTTGCAGTCATTGAACTAAAGGCAATATTAAATAAAAAGTAATTGCATTAGATTCAGACCAAAAAAAATTGAAGTTCTATTATTGGTAGAATACGTTATTCCAAAATAGCGAATTTAATATTTTTAAGGAATAAAAAATAATTATACGCGACATACAGTCAGGAATCATTCTATGTTAAGATTTGACTGGTATCAATTTTTGAATGAGTATAATAATAATTTCAAAGTCTAAAATCTGATTTATGTTAAAAAATTTAAAAATCTTAATATTGGCTGTAATTGTATTATCACTGTCAAATATTTTAAGAGGAATTATATATTTTGAATATATATTATCTGATTTCCCAACAGATAATTCGGTCGTAATCAATCAAACAGATACAACAAAAATACCAAAAGACTATGCTACAATAATTGGTGATCTTGATAAACTGATTAAGAGAAATCCAAGAAATGCAAAAGCTTTTATAAATAGAGGGAATGCTTTTCTAAAGATAAAAAAATTTGATAAAGCGATTGCAGACTTTAATAGCGCAATTAAGTTAATCCCTAAAAATAAAGATGCCTATATCGGAAGAGGAAGAGCAAATACAAAAAAAGGAGAGCACGATAAGGCCATCACCGATTTTAATAGTGCAATTAAACTAAAACCTGATGATACAGATGCAATAATTGGCAGAGGAATTGCAAAGTCAAAAAAAGGAAAACATGAACGAGCCATCGTAGATTTCAACAATGCAATTTCATTAAATCCTAATGCAGCAAAAGCATATATATGTAGAGGCATAGCACACTCTCAAGTTAGTTCACATAAAAAAGCTATTAAGGATTTTAATAAAGCGATAAAACTAAACCCTGAAGATTCTGAAGCTTATAAATGTAGAGGAATCGCATACACTCAAACTGATGAACATAGTAAGGCAATTATAGATTTTAATAAAGCAATAGAACTAAATCCATTAGACCCGGAAGCATTTATTTGTAGAGGTATCGCAAATTCCAAAAACGGCAATCAGGATGTAGCCGATTTAGATTTTAAAAAAGCATTTGATCTAAACCTTAAAGATAGTGCTACTCACGCTGAAAAAAATAGAGAAATCTTCTCAAAAGACGAAAATGACTCCACTATTACTAATATTTCTACAGATACATTTGCTTATACTGGAAGAGGTAATGCCAATTATAAAACGGAAAACTATCTTTCTGCTATTGAAGATTATAATAAAGCAATTGATCTCAATCCAAATGATATCGATGCTTATATAGGAAGGGGTAAATCATATTCACAGTTGGGAGAACACGAAAAAGCTGTACTGGATTATAATATTGCTATAAGCATGGATCCAGAAAAATCGAAAGGTTATAACCTTCGGGGAATTGAATTCATTGCACTGGGATTTAGTGATGAGGCAGTTGATGATTTTAATAAAGCAATAAATATTAATCCCAGAGAAGTCTCCGCATACTATAATCGTGGTGTAGTTTTTTTTGACAAAGGTTTCTATTACATGGCTATTAATAATTTTAATGAACTACTTAAATTAGATCCGAATTTTACTCAAACGTACTATGACAGAGCAAAATGTTATTGCGCGATTGGAGAGTATGAAAAGGCCATCACTGATTTTAATAAAATGATTGAGTATGAAGCTGCTGAGTCTTTTGTCTATTACAACCGCGGGATCGCGTATGCAGGACTGAATAAATTCAAAGAAGCTGTTGAAGATTTAAATAGAGCGATAGAAATTGAGCCTGACTACACTATGGCATTTATCAGTAGGGGCAGAATTTTAATAGAAATGAGGATGTATGAAGAAGCTATTGAAGATTATAATTATGCAATTGAGTTAGAACCATATAACGTTCAAGCGTACTTAAATAGAAGTCGTGCACTTGAAGCGAGTGGCGATTTTGATAAAGCAAATGATGATTTTGATAATGCAATGAATCTATCGCTTCTTCAGGATGCTGAATAAAAACTATTACTTAACTATTTTTTATTTTTTTTAAACGGCATTTGCATTAAACCTTTTACAGAATCATCCGATACTTTATTCGACTCTTCTAAACCAAATTGAATTTCGGTTGGGTTTTTACAGATTTTAAACGACCTAAAAATTCGGTCCCATATTGATAGTAACGATGTGTAATTTGAGTTAGTTTCCTGGACTATTTGTGAATGATGCACTTTATGCATTTGGGGTGTCGTTATAAATATCCTGAGAATTTTTTCGATTTTATCCAAAAAACTAATATTAGCATGATGAATTTGTACATTGGCAAATAATATAGCTTCGTAAAAAACGAGTTCACCTAATGTTACTCCAATTAAAATTAAAATAGGTGTACGCAGCAAAGATGAAAAGAAGATTTCACCAACATGAAATCGATTTGCTGTCGTCACATCCATAAAGGGATCTGAATGATGAACTTTATGAAATTTCCAGAAAAATGGAATAATATGGTTCAATCGATGCCACCAGTACATCCATAAATCCATTAGAACTATTGCACCAACTAAGTGCATCCAACTGGGAAGATTTATTAGATAAAGTATCCCAAATTGATTGATCTCAGTCCACTGTACTGATTTCACCCATAGTACTACAAATAAAAATGATATCATTACAGAATTAATAATACCTAGAACAAAATTCCTCAACAAGTGCACAAATCTTTTCTTATATTGCTTTTTAAAAAATTCAAAGAAAGGGCATATGCTTTCCCAGACTAATAAAATTAATAAAATACCTACCTCTATCGGCAGTTGGTGTTCAATTACTAGATCGTAGATCGATGACATCCTAAAATAATTTTAAACAGTTTCCGGGATAAAATCATGCTGTATATTCCATAGTTGAGAATATCTTCCGCTATTTAATAACAATTGCTCATGATGTCCTACTTCAATAATTTTACCGTTATCCATCACGACAATCTGATCAGCACGCCTAACTGTGGATAAGCGATGAGCAATAACTAACACTGTTCGGTTTCGCATTAATACCTCAAGTGCATCCTGAATCTTTTGCTCGGTTAAGGTATCCACACTCGATGTTGCTTCGTCAAAAATTACCAGCGGAGGATTTTTCAGTAAAACTCTTGCTATTGTGATACGCTGCTTCTCGCCCATACTGAGCCTAATACCACGCTCCCCTATCATTGTTTTCATGCCTTTAGGTAATTTTGAAACAAAGTCCCAGGCTTTTGCACCTTGCAGTGCAGTGATAATTTCAGTATTAGTCGCATTCTTATTTGCCAATCTTAAATTATCTTCAACAGTCCCATCAAATAAAAATGGTTCCTGTGCAACATATCCAATATGTCCACGTAGTTCAACTAAATCTATATTGCGAATATCTACATCATTTAAAAGAACTGCACCTTCACTAACGTCATAATATCTCAATAATAAATTAGCGATCGTACTCTTTCCGGCACCTGTGTGTCCCACAAGAGCCGTCACGTTACCCGCAGGTAGTTCTAGCTCAAAATCATTAATTACCTGATCCCGCTCAGGATAAGAAAAACTTACATTCTCATATTTTACCGTTATTAAACCTTGTGGAAACTGTGCAGGATTATTCAGATTTTCTATTTCTACCGGATGATCGAGAATTTCAAAGACTCTCTCTCCAGACGCTTTTCCGGCAGCTAACATATGATTCAATCCGTTGAGTAAACTGATCGGTTCATAAAGCATTCTGCAAAAAGCAAAAAAAGCAACAAAGTCACCAAAAGTAAAATCTGCAGATGTATTTAGTAAGTAGCCACCCACACCTACTACTGCTACTGTTCCGATACTGGCAATAAAATTACTCGTTGGACTATAAATGGACCAGCGAAACATCGCCTTTAAAGTTCTCTTTCGCATCAGTTCCGCTAAATAATTAAATCTAGCTTTCTCTCGATCTTGAAGTGCAAAAGAATGAATCAACCGATTTGCCTGAATATCTTCAACCAGCAAACTATTGAGTTCACCGGCAGTCTCTCGAACTGCACTCCAATTTTTCCTGGTAGCTTTAGCGTGATCGATTGCCAAAAAAATAATTATTGGCAAAGGTAGTATAACAAATACTGCTAGCAAAGGTTGAGTAACTAACAATATAGTAATTATTCCTAATACCAATAAAATAGAAGCGATTCCTTGCTCTGTTCCATCGAGTAAGGCCCTTTCGACATTGTTAACATCATCAACAACTCGAGAGGCAATTTCACCGCTCTTTCTGCGATCATAAAACGAAACCGGAAGTTCCAATAGTTTAGCATGCAAATCTGCTCTCAATGCGATTAACACTTTTTGCTCCAACACATTATTAACTCTAATTCTAAAACAGTTCAGTAACTCTCTAAAGGCAAAGCAGAGTGTGATGCATAACATACCAAATCCCAATTGATTCATCTCAGCAGAATCAATTAAGCCGTCTACAACCCATCCTATTACCAGTGGAACAGCCAACATAAATAACATACTGCCTATTGCTAAACTTAGTGTCAGAGCAAAAAGACCTTTATGTCGAAATAGATAACTTGAGACTCTCCAGATAATTTCCATAAAAATAAAGATAAGTAATAACTAAATTTTTAAACATATGTATTTAGTTTTGAATACAAAAAGATAACCGCATAGCACACCACGAGTGCAATAATTTATTTTGGCATTTCTGCAGAGCCACTGGAAATTACAAGTTTAAATCTTTTTGTTCTATCCATTAAATATTATTTTCTAATATCTTGGTGTGCTTTGTCATCGCGAGGAGCAAAGCGAGCCGACTACGCAATAGTAGCCTCTGGCTACGACGGCTGTATGCGGCGATTCATGATTAATTTATTGGGCAATCATTGTAACTACTCAGCATGACACCAAAATAGAAATGTTTTTCGGTATCGGTATCGGTATCGGTATCAGTTCACCAAGCCGTAGCCTATTAGCAAGGGCTGGTGAAACGGCTATCGGAATCGCTTTTGGGAAATCCGATACCGAGAGCCGCATGGGTTCACCCTTCTGATACCGAAAAGGATGTTTTAATCTTTTATACATGCTGTGTAGTTATACTGGTTCTAAAAAATAATTTCACAAAATGATTTGAAAAGTTATAGAGGATTAAATTAGATAGATTACTTCGTCGCGTTGCTCATCGCAATGACAACGGTCTTTTCATTTGTCATTGCGAATTCGACTTTAATCGAATGTGGCAATCCATCTGACTGTTGTGAAATTATTTCCTGAAATCACTATACCAATCATTTACGAATTTCTATAAATCAAAATAAATATCGTTGCGAATTTCAGCACAATATTTTCACTTGAGGTTAGTATAGAATATTTATTCGCTAAAACTATTTTTTATTGCTTACTAAAACATGAAAAAACCTGATACTGGCGCTGTCCTCTACGATCTTCCTTCTCCTTATGAAGCACATCCTTTTGGACTACTGCATTTGAAAAGATTTATTGCCAAAATTCGCAAGCACCTAAAAGGAGAACTCCCAAAATCTTATCAAAGAAATTTTACGCGAGGATTCGATGGCTTTCTCTGCCTGCATATGGAAATTGAGCCAAAAGAAGTTATTGAAATTGTTAGGACGAGTGAAAACGATGAAGAAGTAAACCAACGGTTACGCAAAAGATTACCGGATGATCTTAAACCGCACATCTGGAATCGTAAACTATCTCAAATGGGAACTCGCAGTATGGGTAAAGAAAAACTTGAAGAGACTAAAAAAGAAATGGGAATTGCTGATAGATCTGACTTACAAAATTTTGCTGACATGATCGAATTTGATGAAGACCGTATTGATTAATACCATTTCTATAATTTCCTACCTACTTTTAAAAAAATTTTCCATTTTATTTTTCTTTTAAAATTCTGATCACCCCAAAGCGATAATCGGCTTTTCATCCGTTGCACGTATTAAAAATCTATCAGTAATAGCTTTCTGCTACAATTTGAAAGGCCTAATTATAGCGTCTGCCATAATAAATTTCCGAAATAAATTAGTTTATGCAATTAATGGACGTGAGTCAGATAGATTGCCGCACTCTGCTTTCGCAGAGCTCGCAATGACAATTAGGCATTTACTTTGTCATCGCGAGGAGCAGCGCGACATGGCGATCCATGACTTTTTTTCTTTTTTTAAACTTCTTTTCGGTACCGAGTTGAAAACGACATCTACCAATTTATTATGGCAGATGCTATATCACATCCACCTGGACAGTAAAATCACCATCATAAAAATTATGATTGCTTATCTTTAAATATTTTATAAAACTAAAACATCATGAGTAATACAGATTTAGCCATGGAAGTAATTAATCGTTTGCCACCCAATTCTTCTCTACACGAAATGGCTCGTAGGCTGGAATTCGTTGCGTCAGTCCAGGAAGGTTTTGATCAAATTGATTCTGGACAAGGAATTAACTTGGAGAAAGTAGAGCAGATGATTGATCGATGGACTACGAAATAATTTTATCTCCTAAAGCAATAGAGGATTTAGAATCTATAATTGCATACATAGCAAAAGATGATCTCGTAGTAGCCAAAAGATTCGGAAAAATATTAGCCGCAGAAATTCGAAAACTTGAGACTTTGCCTAACGCTGGATCAATAGTACAAGAGTTTCAAAAAGAAAATATCAGGCAATTAGTAAAGAAACCATATCGAATTATTTACAGAATAGATTACGATAAGAATAGAATTAGCGTATCCCGATTTTGGCACTCTAGTCGTGACAATCTCACTCTATAGGAGTGCCAACAAAAGTAATGGAGCTTAAGAAGCGTTAACTCGCACATTGATGCTTAGAAAAGAAAAAAATAACGTCGTCTCAGCAAACTTAATGGCTCTGCGCGAGAAAAAATCTAATCATTAGAATTTAATAACGAATTATAATAGAAAACCACAGACTGATGAATAATCATAGTCACATTGCAAAATTATTGAAGGATATAGACAATTAGCCTTATTACTAAAAATAAAGGACGTAAAAATGGGAACTCGCAGTATGGGTAAAGAAAAACTTGAAGAGACTAAAAGAGATATGGGAATTGCTGGTAGATCTGACTTACAAAATTTTGCAGACATAATCGAATTTGATGAAGACCGTATTGATTAATACCATTTCTATATATTCATCCCTACTTTTAAAAAAATTTTCCATTTTATTTTTCTTTTAAAATTCTGATCACCCCAAAGCGATAATAGTTTTTCCCTCAAGCCTGTGACAGGATCTGTGCCTTCTACCTCATTAAACTTTTTCACTGCAGACCAAGTATTAATATATCCAAGTATTTTACCAAGATCCCATTCTTTGGTCATCTGAAAATTCGGTGCTTTAATTTCTCTAAATGGAAATTCTAACGTCCTATATTCTTCTTCAACTTTTTGCCGTTCCACTGGCCAATATGACCCAACCACTTCTTTATAAAACCAATTTATAACCGAATCTATTTCTTTATTAATACTAAACAATGGATAGCACCAAATTGCAATTATTCCGGATTTCGTCATGACGCGATCGACCTCATTATAAAATTGATTGAGATCAAACCAATGAACCGCCTGTGCAACCGTTATTAAATCAATCGAATCACTTTTGATATCAGTCTTCTCAGATTTAGCTACACGATAGCTAATTTTTTTACTAATTGGTGCCAGACCAATTTGCCGTTCACTGGCATCAGACGCAATTACGTGATTAAAATATTTGGATAGTTTAACCGCACATTGGCCATTACCTGTTGCACTATCCCAAGCTCTATTTCTATATTTACAAATAGACGAAAGATATTGAAATAATTCTGCCGGATATGTAGGACGAAATTGAGCATATTTTTCAGCTTGTTGAGAAAAATGATCTTTAAAGTCGCTCACACTATCATTTCTTAATTTTGAACGGAACCTGTGTCCTTAGCTTTTTAATCAGATCGCCACTAATAATTGAGTGAAAGGCCGATCTCAAAGCCGGATTTATATTAAAGAGTTTTTTAAGAGCATCAAACTGCCAAACAAATAATTTTAAATCTGTTTTGGAAGTTAATGTCGCTGACGCTTTTTCCCCTGTAAGAAATGCCATTTCTCCCAAGAATGTGCCATCTTTAAGTTCTCTATAATTGTCATCATTAATCTGAACAGTAACCGTTCCATTGTAAATTAAAACTAATTCACTCACTACTTTGCCTTTTGAAATTAATACTGATCCAGAATTTAAGTCACGCCATTCACCAATTCTTAAAATTTTCAGAAACTCCACTGGTGTGAGATTCGAAAATATTGTCTCATACATTTCTTTTTCTAAATCTGTTAATTTAACACCTGCTCGCTCTTTAAATAAAATTGCAACCTGAACAACATTAACCCCTACAAAAAATATA
Source organism: Opitutales bacterium (assembly GCA_021772565.1). Lineage (GTDB taxonomy): Bacteria > Verrucomicrobiota > Verrucomicrobiia > Opitutales > JAJFLR01 > JAJFLR01. The sequence continues at coordinate 136,394 of JAJFLR010000054.1, forward strand.
TTCCAAAAAATAGCTGTCCAAAGTGGACTGGCAGGAGCGTAATAATTAAAGGAGATCGAAGCCATGCAGGCTATGATGGATAAAATGCGTAACCAAAGTATATCCCTTACCAAATATGCTGTAGCGTAAAGTAGATTTCCAAAATGACCTATGAGATTTGGATCCATACGATTTGTAAATTAAAGTCGGTTTTAAATTTATAGAAAATTGTAAAAAAAACAAATAGTTAATATTAAAAACCTACTGGGGAAATATGCATAGACAGATCAATTTTTACTACTCCTCTTATATCGATTTCCATATGCTTTAGATTTCCTGCCTGAAGATTTAAATTCCCCTGACTTTAATGTATCAATTTGATCTCGAAGAAGTGCGGCTTTTTCAAATTGTAAATTCTTGGCTGCATCCAACATTTCAGTTTCTAATTCTGAAATCACTGCTGCAACTTCATCATCTCCAGTTAACTCGGCAACCATCAGTTGATCATTTTCAGCTGGTTTGCCATAATGTAAACTTTCCTGCACAGCACGCCTAACTCCTTGAGGCGTTATATTATTTTGCTCGTTATAGGTTAATTGTTTTTGGCGACGTTTTTGGGTTATCTCAATTGTTCTGACAATCGATTTTGTCATAATATCTGCATATAAAATAACGCGCCCTTTTTCATGACGAGCTGCTCTACCAGCCGTTTGGGTCAAGCTGGTGTGACTTCTCAAAAACCCTTCTTTGTCTGCATCCAATATTGCAACTAATGCAACTTCCGGCAAGTCGAGGCCCTCACGTAAAAGATTTATGCCAACGAGTACATCAAAATCACCACGTCTTAAGTTTCTCAAAATTTCAATGCGCTCAATAGCATCAATATCACTGTGTAAATATTCAACGCGAATCTTCCTTTCCCTAATATAAGTCGATAAGTCCTCAGACATTCGTTTTGTTAAAGTAGTCACCAATACACGCTCACCGTTAGAAACACAATTTTGAATTTCACTAATCAAATCTTCAACTTGTCCATTGAGTGGTCGCACTTCAATTTCAGGATCAAGCAATCCTGTTGGGCGAATAATTTGTTCTGTCACAATTGAAGAAATCCCCAATTCATAATCAGCCGGTGTGGCAGAAACATACAACGTCTGACCTGTTACCTCTTTAAACTCTTCAGGTTTTAAAGGCCTGTTATCCAAAGCAGATGGCAACCGAAATCCAAACTCGACCAATTTATTTTTTCGAGTCTGATCTCCCAAATACATGCCACCGGATTGCGGATGGGTGACATGACTTTCATCGACAATAAGAAAAAAATCTTTGGGGAAAAAATCAATGAGACAAAATGGTCGTTCCCCCACTTTTCGTCCTGACAAGTGACGAGAATAATTTTCAATGCCACTACATACTCCCATTTCCTGCAGCATTTCAATATCATATTCAGTGCGCATACGAATTCTCTGTGCTTCAATCAATCGATTATTTTTTTCAAAATAACCAACTCTTTCTTCAAGTTCATCGCGAATTAATTTTACTGCTGTTTCCTGTTTATGCTTCGGAGTGATATATTGATTAGCAGGATAAAGATGAAAGTGTTGTAACTCAGCTCCCAAGTCACCAGTCAATGGATCAAGCTCCCGAATACATTCTATTTCATCGCCAAAAAATTCTATGCGAATTGCACTCTCCATATAAGCAGGAAAGATATCAACTACTTCACCTCGCACGCGAAAACTACCGCGTATAAAATTAATATCATTGCGCTCATATAATATTTCAACCAAACGCTCAAGTAATGTATTTCTGCCAATTTCAAAACCGGTCTTTAATGGAATCATCATTTCCATAAAATCTTCCGGTGAGCCCAATCCATAGATACAAGAGACACTGGCAACTACAATAACATCACGACGACTTATCAATGAACTTGTTGCCGCAATGCGTAGTCTTTCGATTTCGTCGTTGATAGATGAGTCTTTCTCTATGTAAGTATCCGTCTGTGGAACATATGCTTCCGGTTGATAATAATCATAATAACTGACAAAATATTCTACCGCGTTATCCGGAAAAAAATGTTTAAACTCAGAATATAATTGAGCCGCCAGAGTTTTATTATGAGACATTATCAATGTTGGGCGTTGAATTTGTTGTATGACATTTGCCATGGTAAAAGTCTTACCTGAACCAGTTACCCCCAATAACGTTTGAAATTTATTTCCAGCTTTAATAGATGACACCAATTCACCTATCGCGTTAGGCTGATCTCCCTTCGGTTGATAGTCCGATTTTAATTTGAATTCCATGATATAGCAATTTGCATAAGTTTTATCATAAAAAGTCCATGCTATAGTAATATTATTGATACAAAACAATTAGATGGATCGCCGTGTCATTTCATTCCTCGCGATGACAAATTAGAACACTATTGTCATGTTTTCTGTTATTCTCGCTTCACTCGTTGAGGTGTCATCCTTCGGATTCGGTAGTGATCATGTCGTCATGGTAAATCGGGACTCGGTAGCGAGCTCACGAATGTGGGCGTGGCAATCTATCCGATTTCCAATAAATGTCTACTTCGTCATGCAACCCAACTATCTAACTCGGCGAGACGGTTAAAAGGAGCAGGGACATTCCTGTCCCTGAATAAGTATAAGAATCGGGGGACAAGAATGTCCCCGCTCCTTTATATTGAGCAAATTAATAATTCCCTTGCAAGATATGTTTAGCCAATTAGCATCAAGAGTCTAACTCTACTCAACTTTTTTATCAAAAAACTTTTTCAAACTTAGCCGATGAATTTTTGCATTATGTCGAGAATCAACTGGAAAATTCCTGATAAAGAAAAATTTCTGGATATTTTTTGTATGTTTAAATTTTACTCCAATTATTTTTAAACTCTGAGTAAACTCAGTTACTTGATTTTTAGATTTGGGAAATTTATTTTTTTCAGGTTCGATAACTATTGCAGGAATTTGATTACCAAATTCACCCAAACCAATAAGTGCTGATCGAAAAACATCTGCATGTTGATTAAAAATTGCTTCACAACAATCGGTATAGTAAAGTCTGTCTGAAAATTGAACACGTTCTGCTTTACGGCCACAGAACCATAAACGCTCCTCTGAATCTATGTAGCCTAAATCACCAATTCGATGCCAAACTGTACCGTCTACATCTAAAATTTTTGCGTCTTTCGTTTCAGTTTCTAAATTATAATACGATCGAGTCACTGTCGGCCCTTTTACAATTATCTCACCAATTTCTCCAGATTTTAATTCGTTAATAGTATCAATACTTTCGATCGATGAGTCATCGACAGCAATTACTTTAACACAATTTTCTTTCAAAACTTTCCCCAAACAAGTGCCTAAACCCTGCTCTGTATTTTTCCAGGTATCATCTAAAATTTCTCGCCCCGATATCGAACTGACAGGTAAACATTCAGTTGCCCCATAAGGGGTATGAATTTCTCCGCTCACTAAAATTTCATCATACAGACGAATCAACTCTGGAGAAACTGGCGCCCCGGCAATCAGAATGCGCTTTAAAGAAGGCAGTTTAATTTTATTTGCCATACAATAACGACCGATCTTTTTCCACAACACTGGTGAACCAAAACTATTTGTCACGTTACATTGTAATATCGCTTGAACTATTTTATTCGGATCTACTTTTGCCGGACGACTCGGATTCATTTGTGGGATAACAGTAGTCATTCCTAATGCCGGATTGAATAAAGCAAAAATCGGCAGCATCGGTAAATCAATTTCTCCGGGTGATATACTATATTGTCTGCGAATTAACTCAACCTGAAAGTTAAACATAGCATGCTCATAACAGACGCCCTTTGGTGGACCAGTTGATCCTGAAGTAAATAATATCGCTGCTAAATCAGTTGATTTAGAATCTACCAGTTCAAATGAATTATTTTCATGGGAGTTGCTTATTGAATCATTTAAAATTTGTTTGAATTTAGCATTTCCAGAAGTAATATTTATTTTACAGCTGGCAAAATTTTTAGCAAAAATTCGCCTTACCCACTGAGCCAATGATATACCAATTAAAGCGTTTGGCTCGGTTTTCTTAACACATCGCAAAAAACTTTTCAGACCCATTCCAGGATCAATAATCACAGGCACAGCGCCAATTTTAAATAGTGCAAAGGTAATAGCAATTAATTCAATACCCGGCTTCACCATTAAAAGTGTACGTGTCCCTTTTTCAATACCAGAGGATATAAAGTAGTTAGCAACACCGTTTGATATATTTTCTAATTCTGAAAAAGTATATTGGCTATAAGTGATCAAACTTTCATTACGGCAGCATTCAGGAGCCATTACAGCACATGTTTGCGGTTGGCTTTCAGCCATTATTGGCAAATAATGCGCAACGTTGGTTTGCTTTTCAGTCATTGTAACTTTTAATAGCGAAATTGTATTTTATTCTTAAATTGGTAAGGAGGACTGTCCCCAGTCATCCGCCGGCTTTGGCAAAATTTCAAACAAAGAAACGGATGCGTAGGGCTTCGGCCTGAGCTCAGCCGAACGGCCACACATACCACCCAATAACAATGGGAATAATAATTGATTAAAGATTTCCATTTTTAAAATTTATTAATTAAAAGTAATCGATAATTATGAAATCAGGCAAAGTATATTTAGTCGGAGCAGGTCCGGGAGATGAAGGTTTATTGACAGTAAAAGCGAGTAAGCTGATTCAATCAGCGGATGTCATCGTCTATGATTATTTGGTAAATGAAAAATTATTGAGTGATTGTCGAAATGATTGTGAAAAAATTTATGTCGGAAAAGAACCGCATTTTCATGCAAAATCACAAGAAGAAATCGAAGCAATTTTAGTAAAAAAAGCGAAGCAAGGTATGTTAGTTGTACGGTTAAAAGGCGGCGACCCTTTTATTTTTGGTCGTGGAGGAGAAGAAGCTACTACATTGGCAAAAGACAAAATCGATTTTGAAATAGTGCCAGGCATCACTGCAGCTATTGCCGCTGCGGCGTATGCAGGAATTCCACTAACGCATCGAGATTTTAGTTCATCGGTATGTTTTTTGACCGGTCATGAAAATCCGGACAAACATGAGTTTAGAGTAAAATTTAAAACATTTGCTGAGACTGGTGGGACACTTTGTATTTATATGGGAATTGGTAAAATTGAACCAATCTGTCAAAAATTAATCGATGGAGGTTTGCCAGCCAAGACTCCTGCGGCTGTTGTCCAGTGGGCTACATTACCAACGCAAAAATGCGTTTTCTCAAATTTGGCTAAAATTTCATCTGTTGTGAATCACGATGGAATTACATCACCGGCAATAATTTTTGTCGGCGAGGCAGCAAAGAAAAAGAAACAACTGCATTGGTTTGATTCAAAACCATTGTTTGGTAATCGCATTGTCGTCACACGCCGCAATGAGCAATCCGGTGAGTTAACAAAATTATTAGAAAATAACGGTGCTGAAGTTTTAGAGCTGCCGCTAATTAAAATAACAAAAAGTTGTGATGCAGGAATTGCCGACGAAGTTTTTAAAGAAATTGGCAGCTACGAGTGGTTAATATTCACTAGCACAAACGGTGTAAAATATTTCTTCGATGTATTCCTTGAAAAATTTAAAGATATTCGATCGATCGGATTTTTAAAAATTGCCGTTATCGGAGCGTCCACTGGAAGTGAATTAAGAAAATTTCATATCTGGCCGGATTTAGTTCCAAAAGAAAGTTCTGCAGATGCTTTGGGGAAAGCGTTAATAGAACGCGAATCGATCGATAACATAAAAATATTAGTGATTACAGGTAATCAAAATCGTGACACTTTAATTAAAAAATTACATGACGAGAGAGCTATAGTCGATACGCTGCAAGTTTATAAAACTGAGAAAACAGATTTAAAAAATCACCCAGCTGCAAAGAAGTTTCGCGAAGAAGGAGCCGACGCAATTACGTTTGCCAGTTCATCAGCAGTTAAATCTTTTATCGATCAGGCAGCATCACTGCAGATGAACAAAGAGGCAACGAAGCCAAAATGTTTCAGTATCGGCAAACAGACATCTGATACTATGCGAAAAGCAAATATTCCAATTGAAGCCGAAGCAAAAAAAGCAACGCTTGATGCTTTAGTCAGCAGTTTAATTGAAAATTTGTAGAACGCTTTCGAGATGTCTGAAATCTATTTTCGAGAACAATCATGACAATGAAATTGTATCGCAATGTGTAGAGAAGTTCGTTAGCAAATTATCCTCTACTCAGAACTGAAAACACAGTGGCAGATCACTTTTAGTCATGACTAGATATATACTCCAATGCTGCGTTAGCAATTAGCCCGGAACGGCTCTCACCATGGCTAGTTGCATATTGATCAACTTGATGCAGCAATCGTTCAGGCAAAGTTATATTAATTCTTTTGGCCTTACCCGATAATTTGCTTAAATCAATTGATACCAATGCCCAAACACCTCCCCGATACTCTTTCTTTCTTTTATACACTTCTACACTCTTATTAGAAGGGATCTGTTCTCCATCGATAAGCATTCCCTCAACATGGCACTCAATTGCTTCTTCAGCATTTATCAGAGCATCATCAAATGTATTTCCTGCGGAAAAACAGCCGGGTAAATCTGGTACGGTAACACCATAATCTGACTCTGAATCTGAATCTTTATCTTTATGAATTACTACTGGAAATCTCATTATTTTCTCCTATCATTAGGCCAACCCGCTTGTCGATAGATACTCCGAACTGTGCCCATTGTAAATCTTTTTTTGGATGTGGAACTGTTACTCGACCTGAATTCTTCGAATGTTTATAATGGTAATGACTTCCCTTAACATGAACCAACACCCAACCATCCGATTTCAATCTGGAAATAATTTCTCTACTTTTCAAATTTTAGAAAAAATACACATAATGCACACTATGTCAAAAAATTGATATCTATACGATGTTTTATAGCATCCGGCATTAGAAATTGGAAGATGTCGTTTTCAACTCGGTACCGAAATAACGGAGATTTTTGATGTCCAAAGAATTTGTAACTTCAGAACTCAGTAATTTCCAAAATACTCCGGCGCATTTCCCGGCCTCCATTTTATACTGCAGCCAATACTCGGTTTCTGATCTGTTGAAACAGGTTCACCGTTTAAAATTGAATTCAGTGCATTTTTAATATCGGCGCCATTAATTGGCAAACTGTTACCCGGGCGACTGGCATCGAATTGGCCACGGTAAGCTAATTTCTGATCGCCATCGAAAACATAAAAGTCTGGTGTACATGCAGCGCGATACGCCTTGGCGATTTCCTGAGTCTCATCGAATAAATACGGAAATGTATAATCAAATTTTTTGATTTCTTTAGCCATTTCCTTAGGACTGTCGTCAGTATAATTTTCAGTATCATTAGAATTTATTGCAATGACCGCTACCCCTTTATCCTGAAATTCACGTGCTATTTCAGTTAACTGTTTTTGTAAATGTTTTACGTAGGGGCAATGATTGCACATAAAAATTATAAATGTGGCTGGTGCCTCTGAAAAATCTGAGAGAGCGATCTGCTTTCCAGTAGGATCAGGCAAAATAAAATCAGGGGCTTTAGTCCCAATTGGTAACATTGTCGATGGTGTTAATGACATTAGCTTTTTATGTTAAAATTATTTGTTTCATCCGGTTTTTCTTAACAAGGATAATTTAACCAATCAAGCCTGCAATTTATAATATGAGATCAAGATCGATACCGATTTGGATACCGATACCGATACCGATAGCGATACCGACAGGGATAGGGATTTAATTATTATTTATCTTTATCCGTGTTTAATCTATGCTAATCTGTGGCTGAAAATTTATCAAACATTTAATATGCCAGAAAAACTACCATTTAAAATCAGCACATTGATCTTCATTGAAAATGACAAGGGTGAGCTACTTTTAATGAAGCGACTAAAAAATCCAAATTTTGGCTTATATAGTTGTATCGGTGGTAAACTTGAAATGGATCAGGGCGAATCTCCATTTGAATGCGCAATCCGTGAAGTTCAAGAAGAAATAAAAGTAAATCTAACAGAAAAAGATCTGCATCTGTTTTGTATGATTACCGAGAAAAACTATGAAAATAACGGTCACTGGCTAATGTTTTTATTTAATTGCAAAAAGAGCATAAATCAATTGCCCGAAAATATAGATGAAGGCGAATTTGCTTTTATATCAAAAGATGAGCTTAAAAAATTGCCCATTCCGGAGACTGATCGCCGCGCTCTCTGGCCGATTTATGAAAAACATAAGGATAGTTTTGTCGTCCTTCGTGCTGATTGTAGGACAGATGAGGATTTAAATATTGTGTTTGAACAAATCTCCTAATTTTTCATACTTTCCCACTAATTAATCTATAATTCATTAAAATATACCATGAGCCAGACAGAAGCAAAGGAAGACAAGGAAAGTCATGTGGATGCTTTTTCCGAAAATCCGATCAATAAAAATCTCACTGCTGAAGAAAAAATAAATTTTTACCGTCAAATGATGGAAGTGCGCTGTTTTGAAGAAAGAGCCGTGCACTCTTATCAACAAGGAAAGATCGGTGGATTTTGCCACACTTATAACGGCCAGGAAGCAGTGGCTATTGGCACAATATCAATGATGCAATCCGACGATCATATAATAACCGCTTACCGGGATCACGCACACGGCTTGGCAGTCGGTATGAACATGAATGAATGTATGGCAGAACTTTATGGTAAGGTAACCGGTTGCTCTAAAGGTAAAGGGGGCAGCATGCATTTTTTTGCACCCGACAAAAATTACTGGGGCGGCCATGCAATTGTCGGTGGTCAAATCCCACTCGGAGCCGGAATTGCTTTTGCTCTAAAATACAAAGGCACAAAAGGCGTCTGCTTATGCTACATGGGAGACGGAGCTGTTAATCAGGGAGCATTTCACGAAGCTCTCAATTTGGCGGCATTGTGGAAATTACCTGTGGTCTTTATCATTGAAAACAATCGTTACTCAATGGGAACCAGCGAAGCGAGATCATCATCAGTTTCACCCCTTGCACGAAGAGCGTTAGCTTATGATATGGGTTACGATACCGGAATTGGAAATTCTGTTTATGAAGTGAGAGTGAAAACTGAACAAGCTATGGAAAAAGCTAGAAGTAAAAATGTACCAACTCTTTTAGAATTTGACACTTACCGCTATCGCGGACATTCGATGTCGGATCCTGATAAAACTTATCGCACAAAAGATGAAATTGCTGATTATAAAAACAATCAAGATCCGATTATGCTGTTTGGAAGTATACTAATCGATGAAGGAATTGCATCAGAAGAATCACTCATTGACATTAAGAAAGAATCTCGAAAAAAAGCTGAAGCCTCAGCAAAATTTGCTGATGAAAGCCCATTCCCGGAAATTGAAGACATAACCAAAGATGTCTACTGGGAAGAAGATAACCCTGAACACAAAACATCAGAAGGAACGATGTTTTTTAAATAAGTATAAAAAAGAAATAAATAATTCGTAATTCGTAATTCGTAATTTGTAATTCGTAATTCGTAATTCGTAATTCGTAATTAAAAGATATGCCGGAAATAACATACAGAGAAGCAGTCAATCAGGCTATGGCCGAAGAGATGGATCGTGATAGTGATACATTTGTCATGGGCGAAGAAGTTGCCCAATACGACGGAGCCTACAAAGTAACTGAGGGATTATTAAAACGATTTGGTGAAAAACGTGTTCTCGATACGCCGATTAGCGAATGCGGTTTTGCCGGCTTAGGTATTGGAGCTGCAATGATGGGATTGCGTCCCATAGTCGAATTTATGACTTGGAGTTTTTCATTTGTGGCGTTCGATCAAATATTTAATAACGCTGCCAATATTCGATACATGTCAGGTGGCGAAATTAATATACCAATCGTCTTTCGTGGTCCAGGGAATGGCGGAGTAAATGTAGGAGCAACTCATTCTCATACACCGGAAAATTTTTACGCCAATGCACCTGGACTTAAAGTTATTTGCCCTGCAACACCCTACGACGCAAAAGGAATGTTAAAAACAGCGATTAGAGATAACGATCCTGTGTTGATGATGGAAAATACTATTCTTTACAATAATAAGGAGGAGGTTCCGGAAGAAGAATACTTAATTCCATTTGGTAAAGCTGATATCAAAAAGGAAGGTACCGACTTAACATTTATAGCGCACGGCAAAGCTGTGTTAACTTGTTTGAAAGCCGCAGAAATTTTAGAAGCAGAATATGAAGTCGATGTCGAAGTAGTTGATCTACGATCGATTCGTCCACTCGATGAGGAGACAATTCTAAATTCAGTAAAAAAGACAAGCCGCGTGATCATTGTCGATGAGAATAAACCGTTTTGTGGTGTAGGAGCTCAAATAGCATACATCATACAAGAGAAAGCTTTTGACTATTTAGATGCACCGATCAAAAGAGTATCTGCTGTTGACGCACCGCAAATTTATAGCATGCCTCTTGAGCAGGTTCAGTTACCAAATGCCCAGAGGATTGTGCAAGCTGCTACGAGTATAATTTAGGTAGCTGTTATATTATTAAATCTTTTATGTAATTCTTGACAACTAACATAAATATGCTTTTATGTTTTTATGCGAACAACAGTTGATTTACCAGATGATTTAATTCAAAAAGCTAAAATTGCAGCGATTCAGCAAAAAACAACTTTGCGCGACTTGTTTAGTCGAGCATTGATTAAAGAATTGAATACGAATAATGATCCCAAAAATTCGTTGAAACCAAAAACTAAATTCCCAATATTTTCATCAAAATCAGCCGGCAGTTTAGACATAAGTACAGCAGATTTACTACGTTTGGATGAAATAGAGGATAGTAGACAAAATGAGATTACTAATTGACGTTAATGTGCTCCTCGCACTGATGCATGCAAGACATGTTCACAGCTCAAGGGCTATAAAATGGCTTGAGTCGATAAACAGTGAGAATTCCATTTGCATTTGCCGAGTCGTACAAATGGGATTACTTCGTCTATTAACTCGAAAGTCTATTATGAAAGACGACATAATTTCAGCTAGTCAATTTTGGAAAGCCTGGAAAGCGCTTATGGCTGATTATCGTTTCTCGTTTATAAGTGAGCCGGAAAACATTGAACTAACTTGGAAAAAAACTACTGACAATTTTCGTAAAGGACAGTCTGCTGAAACAGATTCATATCTTGCATCATTTGCTATCGCAGCAGATTTAAGTTTAATATCATTTGACAAAGGTTTTTCAAAATTTGATGAGTTAAAATGGACACTACTTAAGTAGTGTACTTAAGAATATTATAAACTATTCAATCAGCGTAATCAAAATCTACTATTTTTATTTCTTTTACAGCGTGACCAAAAAAGTAGGTAATTGCATAATCAGAAACCACTTTAATTTCTAGTTGGCGTCCATCCAGAGGATTTAATTCTGAAAAATCTCCTACCTCAGGTAAATTACGAAGAACAGAAGAAACATTTTTTCTATCAATACCATTTTGATCAATGAATTTCCAAACATCTTCTGCTAGAAATATTTGATAATCCATTATACTGATTTTCCATTTTCGAAGTCATCAATACTCATCCACGCAGCATTTTCTTTTCTATTTATTCGACTGGAAATTTTATTAAAATAATCATTTTCTTTCTTATGCCTCAAATGAACGAGAAAAGCGGCAACTTGCTTTTGTTCAATATTATTCAATAATTCTACTTGATGTAGTATTTCTTTAACTGACATAAATAAAATTTAGCATATTACATAAACAGGAATCAACATTAAATAGTATGGCAATCAATCGATGTAAAATTAACGTTTCTAAAATTCTGTTGAGAGAAGCATTCTGAATACATCATTAGCCTAAATGCCCAATAAAAATTCAGTAAGTTCTGATATTGGAATCTGTTCGCAGTTTTTGCTTAGTGCCTGCCTTTTACCGGCGATGGAAACAAGATAAAGCTTCTCCACTTCAGGAAACGTTTTCTTAAAGGAAGTTGGTAGCGATGTCGGCGAAACAGAATGGATACCCAACTTTGCATCCATGGCGATTATTTTACCTGTCTCCGTTTTAATGACAAAATCGATTTCCTCTCCTATCCGGGTTCTCCAATAAAAGATTTGCCAGAGCTTACCATAGTTATGCATGCACTTTATAATCTCAGCTAAGACTAAAGATTCAAACATATTGCCAACTTGTGGCGAACGCGAAAATGGCTCGATTTCTGTCCAACCCTGCAAACGACAGGCAAGACCTGTATCCAGAAAATGCAGCTTGGGTGATTTAATCAGTCGTTTATTCAAATTACTTGCAAATGGTCGTAGCAAGTAAACTAAATTAGACCTTTCAAGCAGTGATATCCACTCTTTTATAGTAACGGACTTTACCCCACTATCTTTAGCAATATCAGAATAATTTAAAATCTCCCCTGTTCTGGCACCAAGCAATCCCAATACTGTATGAAATTCAGATTGCTTACTAATACCAGCACTTAAGACAATGTCCTTTTCTATATAATTCCTGATGTAATCGTTCAAATACTTTACGTTAGGTATATCAGAGACATAAAGCTCCGGCCAACCGCCTTGAAACAGAATTTTCATACAGGAAACAGAACTGTCTGTACTAAAAATTTCAGAAACACTGAGAGTATTGAGATAATAGAATCCTGCTCTTCCCACCAAAGATTCCTTAACATTTTTATCCATCAAAACTTGATTAGAACCCGTTAGCCTAAACACTACCTTGAGTTTCTTCTTCGTTTTTTTTAACCGCTCTCTTTTGAGCTGATCTACTAGTCGTTTGATTTCAGGAAATATATTGGGCGCATATTGTACCTCATCAATAATTAACGGCAATTTATAGTTAGTTAAAAATAATGCCGGGTCATTTTGAGCAAGTGTACGTAATTGAAGATCATCGAAAGTTACTTCTGTAAAATCCGGACTAAGATGCCATAACAAAGAGCTCTTACCACATTGTCGAGGCCCTATCACAACTTGAACAAGCTCACTGCTCATGCTGTTTATGTAATTTGAAATCTCTCTTTTAATCCACATTATTGACAGATTTAAGTTATTATCTTAAAACTGTCAATTAAATATTTTTATTGTTGCTAGCTAGAGTTCTGATTAATATATGCTATATAGCTAATGCTAGTGAATTAACTCTGTCTGCATATAAAAAGGCGATGCATCAAGTGGCAAGCGACAATTAGAACTCCCTATTAACGACAATTAAAAATCCCTACCATTGTTTTGTCAAAAAGCCTGGAGCTTTTGTTTCTTTGAAAGAGGGTTTGCAAAATGGATTGTGGGAGTTGGCAGCGACCACTGAATTTTGTCAGGTTGACAATAGTTCGGCGGCAACTCATCAGCTCAGGCGGAAGGGAAAAAAGCGTGATTTTAATGAAAGATTTTTGTCGTTACTAAATCATTATAACATGAAGGCTCACAGTATAAATGTGAGGGCAGCAAATGAAAATGGTGATGTCGAAAGTGCCCATAGTCATACCCGTCGTTATTTACGGGAT
>JAJFLR010000055.1 GCA_021772565.1 Opitutales bacterium
GCTTCTTTTACTTTTTGTAGTTTTTCAAAAGAGCAAATTACTATAGGTTCGTCGCTGTCAGTCTCCATATCAGAGGCACCAGCGTCCACCGCAACAGTCAAGAGTAAGTCTTCATCATAAAACTTGCTTTTATCTATTACAATTTCTCCGCGTTCAGTAAACATCCAGTTTACACAGCCTGTATCTCCTAAGTTGCCACCATATTTTGAAAAATAACTTCTTACATCACCAGCGGTTCTGTTGCGATTGTCTGTGGTGCATTTAACAAGAATTGCCACGCCACCTGGTCCATAGCCTTCATAAACCAGATCTTCCATATTGTCTGCTGCGCCTTGGCCAGAGCCCTTTTCAATGGCTCGCTCAATATTATCGTTAGGAACACCTTCTTGTTTTGCCCTTTCAATTGCCTGGCGCAATCTAAAATTGGCATTGGGATCTGGCCCGCCTTGTTTGGTTGCTACTATTATTTCTCTTGCGACTTTGGCATAAATTACACCACGTTTTGCGTCAACAACAGCTTTTTGGCGTTTGATAGTTGCCCATTTGGAATGACCAGACACAATAATCTCCTGATTGTCCCTCTACTCACTACTAGTTACCCGCTACCCATTAATCTTCATTTGCTATTTGCTATTTGCTATTTGCTAAATAAAATATGTCACAATTCACTCAAAATACAATTTCCACTTTCCCTAACCCTTTTCATTATTAAATTAAAAAAAATTATTTCCGGCGGCCAATCAGGTGCAGATCGTGCCGCTCTTGATGCTGCGATTGATTCCAATTTTCCATGCGGCGGTTTTTGCCCTTTGGGCAGAAAAGCTGAAGATGGAAAAATCCCACTTGATTACCCACTCGTAGAATCCATTTCAGATAATTATTTAGTTCGTACGGTACAAAATCTTTTATGCAGTGATGCTACAGTCATTTTCTATTACAAAAGATTAAGTGGCGGAACTAAACAAACGTTCAATTTTTGTAATCTTCATAGTAAACCCACTGCTTTAATCGATTCATCTAAAAAAAGTATTGCAGGATCTGTTCAGTTGATTAAAAATCTTATTGAAAACCACCCGATTCAATCGCTCAATATCGCCGGACCTCGACTAAGTAATTGCCCTACGATTTATGACTATACATATCAGGTTATCGTTGAGTATCTTAAATCAATATAACTGTCTCTCTAATCGGAAAATAAAATCGAATTTAGACAAATAAATCTCCATAATTCAAATCACAATGCAATTACATACTTTATCGATAATATTAGATTTGCAAAAAAAAATATTAATCTTAACCATGACTGCTGAATTTATGAATACATTCTAGTTAACAGATTTAAAAAATAACTCATACATTTAAAAAATTGGACTTAAAAGAAATAAAATCAATTGTTGAATTAATGAAACGCTCAGGAATTACTGAGTTTGAGCTGGAAGAAGAGGGCTTTAAATTACGGTTATGCAGAAGCAAAGGGGATACCACGACTGTCGTAACAGCCGGCAGCCACCCACCTTTTCCAATTCCAACAGCTGTTGATCACTCAGCAATGAGTTCGCATACTTTACAACCGCAATCCGCACCTGCAATATCTACTGCAAACGAACCAAAAAATGAACCGAGCAATGATGATTTATTTATCAAATCACCTTTAGTTGGCACTTTTTACCAATCCCCCTCACCTGAAAGTCCGCCTTTCGTCGATAATGGCAGCAGCGTCAATAAAGATACCGTAGTATGTATAATCGAAGCCATGAAAGTTATGAATGAAATTCAGGCTGAGTTAGACGGTGTTATTGAAAAAGTTCTGGTTAAAAATGGTGAAGCAATTGAGTTTGGTCAGCCACTTTTTAAAATCAAAAAGTAGTCATTTATCAATGACTATCACTACATCTGACTATTACATATATCCATCTCTAAAAATATAATCGATCAAATCAGAACAATAAAAATCGCATTATTTTAAATTTATGTTCGAAAAAATTTTAATAGCCAATCGCGGCGAAATCGCACTTCGAATCATACGAGCTTGTAAAGAACTTAAGATTGGGACAGTAGCTGTTTATTCAGAGGCCGATGAACAATCCCTGCATGTACAATTAGCTGACGATGCTATTTGTATTGGGCCGGCAGCCAGTAATGAAAGTTATTTAAAACAGGATCGTTTAATTAGTGCTGCAGAAATAACTGATGTTGATGCTATTCATCCAGGCTACGGTTTTTTAGCTGAAAATGCACAGTTTGCTGAATTGTGTGAAAGCTGTAACATTAAGTTTATTGGACCCAAATCGAAAACCATCGAATTAATGGGAAATAAAGCACTCGCCAGAGAAACGGTGAAAAAAGCTAAAGTTCCCGTGATTCCTGGAAGTGATGGTACTGTCGATAATGAAAACGAAGCATTGAGTGTTGCTCAAAAAATTGGCTTTCCGGTAATTATAAAAGCTGTTGCCGGTGGAGGTGGAAAAGGTATGCGATTAGCTCATAATAAAATGGCTTTCTCCAGAGAATTTGCTGCTGCCCAAATTGAAGCCGAAAAGGCTTTTGGCGATAACTCCGTTTACATTGAAAAATTTATTGAAGACCCAAGACATATTGAGTTTCAAATTCTTGCTGATCACTATGGCAAAATTATACATTTGGGTGAACGGGATTGCTCCGTACAACGACGATTTCAAAAATTAATTGAAGAAGCACCCTCGCCTTATCTCGATAATAAGCTGAGAAAAAAAATGGGAAATGCCGCTATAAGAGCTGCCGAATCATGTAATTACGAGAATGCCGGAACCATCGAGTTTTTGCTGGATAAACACGGCAATTTCTACTTCATTGAAATGAATACACGTATTCAAGTTGAACACACGGTAACTGAAGAAGTAACCGGCATTGATCTGGTTAAACAACAAATTTTGATAGCCAACGGTGAACGAATTAAGGAAGATCAAAAGGATATAACATTTAATAAACATGCAATTGAGTGTCGAATCTGTGCCGAAGACCCGGCTAAAAACTTTACACCTTGCCCAGGAAAGATTTCACTCTACTATCAACCCGGCGGTCATGGGGTGCGAGTTGACTCACATGTCTACGGCGGCTATGTTATTCCACCTAATTATGATAGTATGATATCAAAATTAATCACCTTCGGTAGAAATAGAGAAGTAGCTCTTGACAGAATGGATAGAGCATTGACAGAATATTTGGTCAGAGGTATTAAAACTAGTATTCCTTTTACACAGGCAATTATTAGAGACCCTGAATTTCGTCAAGGTAGCGTAACTACAAAATATGTTGAAGAATTTTTAAAAAGAAAACCAAAAGAATTATTCATAAATAACGAGGAAAAAATATGACAGATAAAAAGAAATCCGATTCAAAAATATCCACTGATGAAACAAGTATCCCTACAATGAGTGAGGATTCAAGTGCTCTCGGTGCTATTAAAATTAATCTAAACGTAATTGCCAGTATTGTAAGATTGGCTGCACTTAAAGTCGAAGGAGTCGCTGCAGTTGGTGGAGGATTTGTCGATAAAGTAGCTGGAATGTTTCCTGCAAAAAAAGATGGTGGCATTGGTATTAGAGTCGAAGAAGACAGCAATGAAAACTATCAAATTACCATACGTGTTATTCTGGAATTTGGTGTCAATCTAGCTAAAACAGCTTATGAAATTCAGAATGCTACTCGTGAGCAGGTAGTAAAAATGACTAATAAACAGGTATCAAATGTCGATGTCATTATCGATGAAGTTAGAATGCCGGAAAGTCGTTCTAATAATGATGATAACTGGAATGCCCCGGAAACTGATTAGCATCTAATACTATTTTAACATATAACCAAGGTAGCATATGAATCCGGATACAATATTTGATACACTTTTTGAAGTTTGGACCGGCCCGTGCTCATGGGATATTGTTGTAATATTTCTATTAGTTCTGATTTTAGTCATCGCTGCCAGAATGCGAATACAACCAAAAGAAATTGTCGCCTTTGAAACAGCAACCGGTCAGATCAAAGTTTCAAAGCACGCTATAGTAGAATTGGTAAAACGTGCATGCCAGTTAACTGAGGGTCTAGGAAAAACCAGAAGTAAAGTATCAACCAGAAAATCATTAAAAATAGATATCCATATACAATTATTAGGTGGGTATAAATTAAGAGATGTTTCTGATGCACTTAATGAACAGATCAATCATTGTCTCAAAAAAGATTTGGGTCTCACTGATATTGGAAATATTAATATAATTGCTGATGGTTATATAAACGATGGAAACGTTATTAATACTCCCAAGCTAGCAGAGCCAGAACCTGAACAATCATTTTCCTCTGAAGATGATAATAACTATTCCAATGAAAACTCAACCGCCTCAGATGACACTGACCCATCTGATCCAGATCGAAAAAACATGTTCTGATTTTAGTTGATTGAACGTTAATTTACACGAATCAAAATTCTACGGCATTCTAGATACTGCTTATGTGAAATTTTCTGACTGGAAAAATAAATGTCAGGATTTAATAAACGGTGGCTCAGATATCATCCAGCTGCGTGCAAAAAGAGAATCGCATTCAGAAAAAAAAGAGCTGCTACAAGAAATATTACCACTATTCAAAAATATACTAACGCCATTAATAATAAATGACGATATTGAGCTGGCTATGAAATATCCAAATCTTGGGCTGCATATTGGCCAAGATGATACTCCAGCAAATGAGGCGAGAAAAATTTTGGGATCAGACAGAATTCTTGGTCTCTCAACTCATTCGATAGATCAAGTAAAAGACGCATTGGAATTTAAAGACATACTCAGTTATTTTTGTATCGGTCCAATATTTTCTACTCAAACAAAGCCTGATTATATTCCAGTTGGTCTCGATTCAATTCAACAAATAAATAATATAATTGAAGAAATGAAAGGCAAAGAAAATTACTCTACTCCCCCACTCTTTTGCATTGGCGGAATTAATCGAAAAAATATAAAACAAGTAAAAGATGCTGGAGCAAAAAGAGTCGTTGTTGTCTCCGATGTATTGTGTGATAACGATACAGAAAAGACCGTTAGAAAATTTAAATTATTTTTCTAATATTAAACAATGAACCGCTTATCTTCACTAATTAGCACTAATGTTTTTGAAAAGGAGAAATCTTTGCGATTAAAACTTGCCCGTAAACAGCAGTCTTTATCTATATTTTGTAATAGATATAAAACAAATTAAATATCTGTTATCGTGAAGTTACCTTGAAACCTAAGTGCTTGAGGCGATGTAAATGCTACACCAATATACGTTCCAGAATTCGGATCATTGAAAGTTAAAAAATATCGAAAAGATACAATACCTTGAGACTTTATTGTGAGATTTCCAGGCTCTGAACCTAATTGGTGCCATGTATGATCTGTAATACTGAGTGTTCCAATATTCGTTCCTAAATTAAAAGTCCCCGATGCCTTATCAACAATAGTTGCTATAGATAGTTGAATCTGATCATTAATATTTGTTGATTCAAAACGAATAATTTTTCCCACAAACTTAGATGATTTATAAAAATTTGATAAATCTGTTCTTAATAGTCTATAAAATTGTTTATCTACTGAAGAATTTCCTACAGTCAGTAGTGAATTTATATTTAGATCCTGTGCCGAAGGTTCATTATTAAAGAATGCAATGGTTGTACGGCACCACCCATCACAGCCAGCTCGCACACTATTAAATCCTAAATCATCTATATAAAATAATGTATACTCAGAGAATATATTTTGAATATAACGTATATGAAGATTTTCATTAATGTTTAAAACTTGAGGTATTATAAACTCAACGCTTGGTAAAGAATGTTGCGTTACATCAAAATCTAAAGCATCTTGACCAACTCGAATAATATCAATACTATTGATAATTATCTCAACATCCGGCTTGGTATCAGATCCAGTTTCAGCGACTCCAATATTTTCAACAACTGCCATATTCTCAACTACTTCACCAAATACAGAATGTTTATCGTCTAGGTGTGCAGTCTCTCTTAATGTAATAAAGAATTGTGATCCGTTGGTATTAACACCTGAATTTGCCATTGAGAGAAGACCTGACTTAGTATGTCTAAGTGTCGAATCAATTTCATCTAAAAAACGGTATCCTGGCCCATCAGTACCCTCACCATTCTTCGATCCAGCTTGAATGATAAAATCAGCAATAACCCGATGAAATATGATTCCATCATAGTAAGGTTGGTTCTTTTTTAACTCAGAAGTTTTTAAATCTACCCAGTCTATTGACCCTTCTGCAAGACCAACAAAATTGGCCACTGTCATAGGCACTTTTTCAAATTCTAATTTACATGTAAAGCTGCCTAAAGACGTATTAAATTTAGCATACAAGCCGGGATCTGTAGGTTGAGCTACAAGATTTGTGATAAAGCAAAAAAATACTGAAATGAATATTAAGTTTACTCTAGTATTCATAATAGAAATTCATAAATGATTCTAGTGAATAAATAGTTTATGGCACAATAAGTAAACGGAAAAATGCTTTTGAAACTGAATCTTCCACAGCCTTCGGATCAAAAATATTCATCTGCAAGCCGGTACCCAATCTCAAATTTTCGGTATTCCAACTTATCAGATCGTCACTTTTTTGCAGTAAATATTTTGCAGAAACATCCGAATCAAATAGTAAGGTGATGTCAGTTTCAAACCGATCAATACTCAATTGTTTTACAGTAACGTTGCTGTCAATGCCGACACCGACTAATGCAATTCGAAATGGGATACTATCTAAATCTGTTTTAATCACTACAGCAGCACTCTTGAATCCAACCGTTGTTGGATTGAAATTTATACTCAGGGTTTTTATTTGCTGATGTGAAAGTACAGTTCCCGAACTTTCTATAAATATATTAAAGTCGTCGGCATTTGGACCTTCAATAATTTTTGACAGAATAGTTAGATTGTTAGCATTGGCATTACTAAATGACATTGTCTGCTCATTTCCTGCTCCCTCATCTATATCACGACTGCCAAAATTTACCGGCGATGTAGCTGAGCTACTCAAATTAAATGACGGTTTACTCAACATTGCTGCACCGCTAATAATAATTAAATTGCCAACATCAGGCGTGGCTACTCCATCTCCTACCATTTCGTTAATAATCAAATCAGTGAGCCCATCTTTATCAATATCAGCTGCTGACCCACTATAACAAAGTGTATCGCCAATATTCGAACCGGTAGATCCTTTCCCACCCCTAATTTCCGCTATTCTCATGACATCAGGGATCGGAAAAACTTCTGTTGGCCCAATACTATCAGGACGCAAATCTATCAGTGTTGGCCAACCTCCGGGTTGCCCATATAAAATATTCACAGTTCCCGCTTTACTTCTTGAATCAGGAGTATCACCTGGATTGCCAAAGGCTAAATCTCCAATACCATCTCCATCGAAATCACCTTGTGCCACAGTATCAGCACCAATTGCATTTGCTTTAGGGCCATAGATTGTAGAAATAAAAATATCTGATGGTGGTGTATCTATTCTAAAACTTAGACCCCTCAAATTTGCAGAATTATAAATAACGTAACCGATACCTGCGAGACTTCTTCCATCGGGCGATGCGATTAAGTCACCGATAAAAAGTTCAGATAACCCATCACCACTATAATCTAAACCACCAATTACTTCCTCACCAAAATTTGTATAAATTGGATCTCCATCAATACGGGTAAAATTTCCCAACGGTGGTGATTCAGCAGAAAATCGATAACCGTTTGGCCATAACCAGGGAGGAAAGTTTTCGTCCCAAATTATAAAGAGTGTTCCATCTGTACTTCCACCTGCACGCTCACCGGTATTATTTGGTGCACCTGGCAATCTTAAACTGGCGCCGGCACGACGCAATGTGGCTGAAGCCAAAACTTCCATACGATTGTTACCATCGAGATCAGCAAGTTGCACCGTTGCCCCAAGATGATAATCTGCAGAATCAGTCGGTGGATCGACTTGAGCCACATGGCCATTTAAAACTGATGGAAAATCAACCGTGCCAAAATTTGCCAGATCAATATTTTCCGGCGCGCTTTTTAAAAATGTTCCACCACGAATTATATAGACCGCGCCTCTGTTATCAGAAACTGACAGGCCATCACCATCGACTTCGTCGGCACCGACTAATATATCTGCAACCCCATCACCGGTAATATCACCGGTTCGCATCCATATTCCGAGACGATCGTATTCTGATGCACCCCATACTGTAATAATTTTTATACCTGCTGGTGGGCTATCCAAATCAAGATAAGTCAAACTATCTGTGTGAGTTTTAAGTTGTGCACTGCCAAAAATAATTGTCAGAGCACCAGCACCGAGTCGATCTTCTGTCGGTGAAAAATTTTGTCTGCCAATTAACAAATCACCGAGTCCATCACCATCGACATCATCCATCCAAATTTCATCACCGGCTGCTTCAAAATTTTGCGAACCTGCAATGAGTAAGACGCTACTTTGTAAAACAGCTGAATCGATTGACGCGCCAAACGTTCCATCACCAAAAACAAGAGTCACCTCCCCTGCCCCGGTTCGGCCAAATGGATCACCTTGCATCTGAGAAAACCCATAATCAAGATGGCCATCACCATCGCAATCATATCCACCGGCAACTGGTACTCCGTTATTTCCATCGTTATCTAATCCTCGCCCATAGACTCGAGTCATGACATTAGGGGCAGGAGGAGTCGTCAATAAATCCAGGACAAATGAAGGTGCCGCAGCAATAAGGGTTGAATGAATACCGAGTAAAAATAGTAGTGCAAGTGACTGTAAATAAATTTTCATAATCCTGATCATAATTTTAATCTTAATCGATTTGTAAAAAAATTAGTTGGCCACAGATTAATCACAGATTTCATGTCTGTAAACGGAGTGTCTGCTGAATTATTAAAAACGTTATTTCAGTAGAATAAATATACAATATCCAATATTTATCTAATACATTAATAATCTAAAAATTTTAAAATTTAAAAAAAAATCTGTGTTTCATCTGTGGCATAAATTTATTAGAGGAGGATCAGGAAATAATTTGAAACAGGAAAGACCTATTTAACAAATCAAGTTTTTAAAGCTGTCAAAAGTACCATCAAATCCACCAGCCACTCCTTTATTGATAACGGCAATGGCATCATGAGAATGCAGTGATTCCAAATGAGCAAATGCAACTTGAAAATCGGCAATTCGATTATCCTCATCTAACTTTTCAAATAATAATCGTGCAGCATCCTCAACAAATTTCACATGAGCGCCATTGAGCTCGGCAAATGCTTGCTCATCTTCACGTTTAACCATCACTTGAGTTTCAGTCTTCAATGCGTTTAAACAATGTTTCTGAAGATCTTCAATGCCTAGAAATTTACCTTGAGCCACTTTAATTTTTAAACGCGCCTTACTTCTTTGAGAATGGGGCACTGAATAAATATTTCGGTTCTCACGCGCATGTTCTGATAATTCTGAAGAGCAAGGACAGGCTGATGAGTAAACAAAATCGAGATAGATAATTTTATGAAATCGATCTAAATCATCAATGATCCCCTCATAGGCAACATCGTAATATTGATATCCTTCAATATTGCTGCGCAAACTGTTTTGCAAAATTGGATAAGAAAAATCGAGTTTTATACGAGCACGGCTGCTACCCAGTTGATCTTTATACTTCAGTAAAATTTCTTCCATCAATTCCAAATTAAAAACACGATCTTTGTAATCATAAAATGCCCGCATTATGCGGGACATATTTATTCCCTTATTATCAGCCCCTAAAGAAACTGTTCCGGTGACAGATGTTTCCAGTGAAATAGTTTTGTCAGCAGCTGTAATATAATTTAAAGGAATTCTAAAATTTGAAATCCCGACCTGCAGGATAGGCACATTGGCACCCTGAATTTCTGCGGATGATGCATTTTGCATATCAGGCAAGCTTTGACGATATTCTTCCGTAATTTTGAAATTCTCATCGTACTGTTTTTTCAATGATTGCTCACTTTCTTTGGAAAACGATTTATGATCTTCTATCTCTTTGCTGTTCATATGTTTTAAAATTTAATAGTAATTTATTAATATATTAGACGGTATTTAGACAAGTTTATTCATTTACATTGATAGAGAGACCGAAAGACGGCACTCTCTCTAGCGGAGACCCTACAATATTTTACCTATTTTCCAAACGTAGGGATCGAGCGTTCGACTGAGCTCACGCCGAAGTCTTGTCTCGATGCCTATTAATAATGACTCAAACAGAAGAGGTGCTCAGTCAAACGGAGACCAAAAAAAGAAATCTGAGATTATTATTAATAAAATATTTCCGAAAAATATTGTCTAATATTATTTCTCAACTAAGAAAGCATTAATGACAATGCGATTGGAAATTTTGGGAAGCAGCAGCTCAGGTAATTGTGGCCTATTGATTACTGATGACTGTAAAATTTTGATCGATGCCGGTTTCTCGGCTCGTAGAATTGCAAAATTTTTAGATCGCTTCAATACCAGTATTAACGAGATTGATGCCGTATTTATCACTCATGAACACACAGATCACTGCTGCGGACTCCATGGTTTATCAAAAAGTGGGAATTTAAAAGTTTTTGCCAACCAGGGAACAGCTCAGGCAATTCGAGCAAAAAAAACAAGTATGATTGATTGGCA
Source organism: Opitutales bacterium (assembly GCA_021772565.1). GTDB lineage: Bacteria > Verrucomicrobiota > Verrucomicrobiia > Opitutales > JAJFLR01 > JAJFLR01. The sequence continues at coordinate 10,684 of JAJFLR010000055.1, forward strand.
AATTTTTGAAACCGGTTCAGAATTTAAATTTAAATCATTGGAAATTTCCACATTGACCATACCTCATGATGCCTATGATCCAGTAAGCTATATTTTTAGTTGTGGCGGCTATGATCTGTTTAATCAGCAAAAGAAAAGTGCTGCATGGGTTACAGATTTGGGTTATGTACCAGAAAATTTTGCCGGTAGATTAGCAAGTGTCGATCTTCTTGTTCTTGAGTCCAATCATGATATTACAATGCTTGATGAAAATCCAAGACGCTCATGGTCACTTAAACAAAGAATAAAAAGTCGACACGGACATTTATCTAACGATGCTGCCTTCGAATTCATTCAAAATACCAAAGATAATAATTGGAAAAAAATATTTCTAGCGCATTTGAGTAAGGATTGTAATGACGTCTCATTAGTCGAAGAAAAATTTAGAGCACTAACATCCAACAATGGAAATTCAGCAAAGTTCGAAATTTCAGTTATCAACCCTCATAATTTATATACGGAGGGAATGGAAATTTGAGATAATCCTAATCATAATCATAATCAATCCACGACTTTTTCATTATACGTCGTCTGACTCTCTCTCACAAAACAATTATAATATTTAAAGAGCCCAACCAACATTTTCACTATTTTTTCTATTTGATCTTTACCAAATTGAATGTAAGATGAAACTTGAATATTTCTAGCAGCAAGAACATCTAAACATGCAGCACATTCAACTGCAGAGCCATGAGCGATTTGCCAAAATCTCACACGATCTTTATCTGAAAATTTAGCATTCCCTTCAGCAATATTTAGAGCAATGCTAGTTGAAGCTCTTTCCAATTGATCACGAGCTGATACCTTAGCAGGTAGCTTCTCAATCAATGGTTGAGTCCAAGTAAAAAAACAGATTGCTTCCTTATAAACGTTTAATTTTTCATGCGAGAGTGCCATATTGTAGAATATTGGATATTTTCAATAAATAAGATTTTAATAATATATTCAACAAATATTTATTGAGATTAGGATAATGATTATAATCAGGATCAGGATAATTTTGGTTATTCTTACAATTTATATTAATTTTCATAACTGAATTTACTCTGCACGCTATTATGTCCCACACCATACAACTAAACGATTGACACATTCGTATGAGATATTATCGCTCAATTGGTAAATTTTTATAGAGTCAAAATAGACTTAAAAGATGAATTTAAAACAGACAACAGTAGAAGAGATTGATCATGTCATTCCGAAGTATCCAACAAAACGAAGTGCGGTATTACCACTTTGTCATTTGGTGCAGGCTGATCAAGGATTTATTTCCAATGAAGCAGTTGAATGGATTGCCGAGAAACTGGAACTTCAACCGATCAATGTATATGAAGTCGTTACATTTTATCCCTACTTTCGACAAAAACCGATTGGCAAACATCATATTCGTGTTTGCCGTACTTTGCCCTGTGCATTAGTCGGTTCGTATAAAATTTGTGACAAAATATTAGAAGAATTTAAATGCCCGATTAACGGCACATCGGATGATGGAAATGTGACTGTTGAATTTGCAGAATGTTTGGCAAGTTGTGGAAGTGGTCCAGTTGTTTTGGTCGATGAAAAACTTTATGAAAATGTTGACGATAATAAAATTAAAGAAATTGCTTCTCACGTTAGTAAAAACTCAGCATCATAATTAAAACATTAAATAGCCCGGGTGGCGGAATTGGCAGACGCGCTGGACTCAAAATCCAGTTCTCGCAAGGGAGTGTGGGTTCGACCCCCACCCCGGGCACCACTATAATTGAGGTATATATTCGAGTATTAGTTATTACTCTCACATTACGCTCAATTTTAGATACTGAAAATTATATAGCTAAGAATAGTAACTTGTCGTAAACGTTTGTGGGTACTACGGTTATAGCGTTATATTAAACTCAAACTTTTCTGAACAATCAGCTATATTTTGACAACAGCAGATATTCAACCTTTTACAGCATTAACAATTTTATTAAGAAATCCAAATTGCCATAAACTACGTTAACAGGTAATCTAATTAATTAAGACACTGGAAATAATTTTTAATTTGTTACGTTTACAATTGCCAAATGCACAATATCTACAAATTAAAATACTAACGTCTTCGTTTTAAATAAACCAAGCCCAATGTAATCCCACTAATAATTACAGCATAGTCTGATGGTTCAGGAACTAAATTAAATACCATTGATTCTGTATTACTCCAAATATCTGACGCCATGACCGTAACTTCGTATATTGAATCTTGATATGATGAAGTCCAGTCACTTGGGATGACAATTGTCGATGAATATTGGCCACCTGATAATTGACTGGCAACAGGATCAACATATGGCACCGATGTATCTTGAGTATCTAAATTTGCTGTCGACGTTGCATCAAATCCAGTTCTTTGATTTAAATCTAACGTATGACTGGTAACTTCAGTATTTGTATTAGTATTCTTGACGGTTACTTTCACTTCATTGAAAACAGGAATATCATCGTTAGTTATGACATAGTTAACTGTAACATCTTGATTTTGGGCAACTGCAGAATCTAACGCTAATGTTTGATCATACTCTGATGCACTCGTTCCACCGTAAGTATAAGGTTCAAATAATAAAAAGGGATTCATGTGCGGATCAAATCCCCACTGGGTTGTTTCTGGATTATTCTGTTGAAATTCCAATGAGCTGTTTGTCCCAACTCGTAATTCGAAATGAAGATGCGGAGCGTAGGTTCCACCGCCGGCAGGGGAACCGGTATCACCCATTTTTCCAATGACAGTATCCTGAGCAATTGCATCCCCTCTGGTATACCCGGACACTATATCAGATGTGCCTATACCATTTCCAACAATTCCATCATCATACAAATGTAAATACCAAGTATAGTAATTACTCAAAGATTGACCACCGTAGGTAATTGGTGAAGAAAATGAATGCCTCAGAATTACAATGTTTCCACCTGAGGATGTTGTTCGATAATCGTAAAATTCACCGGCATAAGGAGCAACAATATCAAAAATCCCAACTGGATCGCCAACTGACCCTCCATCTATGTCAATTCCACGATGCCAATCGTAAGTTCCACCGGTACTTGTTTGCAGCCGTATGCCAAATGCCGACTCAACATCATCAAACCCCTTTGCCGAAACCGGATAGCTTGTACTACTATTGATACCGGAAAAATATGACACCAAATCGGTGTAAGCACCAAAACTAGTGTTGGATATTAACAGACTAATAAACACGAAATAATACTTCATTGCTTTCATTAACAAATGAATTAAACTATTGTTTCCTTACTGTCGATGAATTATTATAATTCATATTATTATTAACTAACATGTTACAAATTTGTTTTAGAAAATATTTTACAAATAAATGTTTGAAATAAAGAATTTATCTATGTGTATAAATTGTTAATAAACTAATCAAGCTTCATTTTTTAAAATCAAGATAATTAATATTTGCATTATCCAAATAGAGTAGAACTATCTTTATAAATGAAATCATACATAAGTACCAGAGGAAAAACTGAACCCCATACATTTTCAAAAGCAGTTGCTACCGGCTTGGCTCCTGATGGTGGTTTATTTTTGCCGGAAGCATTACCAGATATAAGTAGTCAACTAAATGCCTGGATTGATTTGCCCTACCCAGAACTCTGTTTTGAATTTTTTAAAATTTTTGCGACTGATATAAACCCAAAGACTTTAAAATATCTTATTGATAAATCATATGCAAAATTTACTCATCCGGAAATAGCGCCACTCAAACAACTTGATAAAAAATTATTTGTCCTCGAACTTTTTCATGGACCGACATTGGCGTTTAAAGATTTTGCTTTGCAGCTTTTAGGAAATTTATACGAAGAACAAATAAGGCAAACGGGGCATCCATTAAATATTCTCGGTGCAACTTCAGGGGACACAGGGGCTGCAGCAATTCATGGATTGTTAGGAAAGAGAGGTGTTAACATTTTCATTCTTTATCCAAACGGACGCATATCAAATCTTCAAGAAAGACAGATGACATGTACTGGATCAGAAAATGTTTTTCCGTTAGCAATAGAAGGATCTTTTGATGATGCACAAAAAGCGTTGAAGGAAACTTTTGAAGATTTAGATTTCAGAAATCACTTCTACCTCTCAGCAGTCAACTCGATCAATCTGGCTCGAATTTTGGCCCAATGTGTTTATTACATATTTGCCTGGCTAAAATTACCAAACGATTTAAAAGATAATGTTGAATTTGTCGTGCCCACTGGAAATTTTGGTAATATTCTTGCCGGATGGTTAGCACAAAAAATGGGGTTACCGGTAAAATCATTTAAAGCAGCAACCAATCAAAATGATATTCTCTACCGACTATTTAAAACCGGTGAGTATAAACTAGATAAGGTTCAACCGAGCCTGGCACCGTCAATGGATATCCAAATGGCATCAAATTTTGAGCGCTTTCTCTACTACTCCGAAGGACAGGATTCAGTTAGAGTAACTGAAATTATTTCCAAAATTAAATCAACAGGTAATTATAATTTTGAAAATTTCAATCGAGACATCTTCACTACCTCAAGAACTAACGACGATGAAATTTTTCAAATCATTAAAGAAATTCATAAAAAATATAATTACATTGTCGATCCACACACCGCTTGTGGATTTAAAGATATTAATAACGATATGACAAGTATTGTGCTGTCAACTGCACATCCGGCAAAATTTCCGGAAACTATAACAGAGGCAATTGGTATTGAGCCCAAGTCTGATATTCTGGAAGAATTAAAAGAACTTAAAATTATAAAGTATCCAATCATAGCCGAGAAAATTGCGATTCAGAATTTTATTAAAGATCATGCTGTGTAATGTTATAATAATACTTCCCCAATATTTGGCTACACTAAGGCAAGCCAAGATATATCAACTCTAATTCGTGCTGCTGAACCAGTGCAATTGCTGATTAGTACAATACAGATTCTGAAATCGATTTAATAACTAAAATAAAAAAAACATTAAAATTGCATTTTATATAACATTGGTTCTGTTCAATTTATTTTTAATTAAAAATATACAAGTAATAACTAAAATTGTCGTGATTAATGATAAATTTCGTGACTCCGGAATAATAACAATATCATCAAAATATATATTTGCATTTGGTCCACCGTAAGCACTAATGGATACTGCACCGGAAGAATATTCCGTGCTGGACAAAGTAATTGTGTCCTGAAAGCTTGGACTACTTGAAAGATCAATTGGGGTTTCAACCAAATGATTACTGACAATCTCAATTTTCGAAATACTTGCTATAATATTATTATTCCTAGTCGTTATTAATAATTTTGCATCTGTTTGATTTTCTGTTATTAACATTACAACATACTCATTAAAGATAGAAGATGATCCTAATGCTATCTCGGCGATTGTGCTACCAGTAGTACCCGAAAACCCAAGTCCTACAACAGCATCAACAACTACATCACTATAAACAGCATTTGTCATGAGAGATCCCGATATTCCATAACTCTGACTATGACCAAACTTTAACACCTTATCAGTATTAATACTAATTGGCAGTAATGAGTTTGTTGGTGCATTATCAACACTGGATAGCACAGATCGACTAAAATTTTCGACTCCTATACCGAAAGGAGTATGTGAAACTGAAAATATTGAATCCTCATATTTATCTCCATTCAGGTCAAAATTTTCTGTTAAAGTTTCTACAGTCAAATTAGCAAATGATGAAGATGATATTAGCATTAAAATTAAACACTGATACAGTTTTATATTGATTATCTTACACATAAGTTACAAGTAATTCATTATAGTTCCGTTACTGTTTACTCCACCCCAGACAATCATTTCATTATCTGTCCAAATTGCTGTATGCTGCTTACGAGCTGATGGTGAGTTAAACGTCGATGTGGATGTCCAAGTGTCACTTGATGGATCGTAACGTCCACCTACATTTGAATTTATCGTTAAGCTAATCGCACCTCCAAATATGATGAATTCAGACCCAGACCAGATTCCGGAATGCTCGGTTATTGGAGTAGGAGCATTGGTATTCGATCCGTCAATCCAGGCTAATTCATCTTCACCAATATTTCCAAACTGAACAAAGCCATCATTAACAAGATTTAAGTCGTTAGAATCGGTTGAAGTAACCACTGAGCCCGATGGTAATAAACTGTTATCAATTGCATCATTTGACAACTTATCTGCTGTAACCGCACCGTTTGCTAATTTGACAGTTGTTATTGCTCAATCAATCACATCGTCTGATATACCAGCTCTTAAAGCTGAATATATCGGCAGTATACGCGTGTCAGGAGATAATTGATCGAAACTGACATTATCCTCACTGAACCAGACCCTTAGATATAAATCGGATGGATCAAAACTACTCGTATCCAAAGCGTTCATATTTGTCAGGGAAGTATCACCTAAAACAACCTGGTACCGGCCACTCGTTAATGTCGTTTGAATTGAAGCTGCCGGCTCACTACCCGCGCTACTTGTACTATCGTTACTCCAATAAGATGTGCTTGCAGTGCTATTGACGAAAGCAAACTTGAAATAACCATTACCATTACCATGAACAGCATCAACAGCGATGCGGCCGGAATAAGGTATCAACTCAGGGACAACTGCATAAGCAGAAATCCCATGGCAAGCGACAATTAGAACTCCCTATTAACGACAATTAAAAATCCCTACCAGTGTTTTGTCAAAAAGCCTGGAGCTTTTGTTTCTTTGAAAGAGGGTTTGCAAAATGGATTGTGGGAGTTGGGAGTTGGGAGCGACCACTGAATTTTGTCAGGTTGACAATAGTTCGGCGGCAACTCATCAGCTCAGGCGGAAGGGCAAAAAGCGTGATTTTAATGAAAGATTTTTGTCGTTACTAAATCATTATAACATGAAGGCTCACAGTATAAATGTGAGGGCAGCAAATGAAAATGGTGATGTCGAAAGTGCCCATAGTCATACCCGTCGTTATTTACGGGAT
>JAJFLR010000056.1 GCA_021772565.1 Opitutales bacterium
CAGCGTTATTGATTTATCCGCCACGCCATTTTTTCTGCGTGGCTCAGGTTATGCCGAAGGAACACTTTTCCCTTGGACGATGAGTGACTTTTCGCTTATGGATGCCATAGAATCCGGCATTGTAAAACTACCGCGTGTTCCTGTCGCTGACAATATACCGGGTCAGGAAATGCCAATGTTTCGCAATCTCTGGGAGCATATTGGCAAAAAAATGCCCAAAAAATGCCGAGGTAAAGCAAGAAAATTAAATAACTTTACATTATAGTCTCAATGAGGAACTTTAACGTTATATGTTAAAACTTGAGTGACAATGGTAAATGGATGACTGATATGCAATGAACAGAACAGAATACTACAATTATATTGATCATCAACTTCATATCCTTGCCCGCAGGATAACTACAGGCGGTAAATTGAACATGTTAAGTTTACATATATGCATTCTGAGAATTTTTATCTTCATTTATTTAATTTGCTGTATGACTATAAGTTGGAAAATTTAAATCAGACTCGTCAAAATGTTGAAGCAATTGATTTAATAGATCATACTAATCAAATCGTTATTCAAGTTTCCTCAACCAATACGAAGCAGAAAATAGAATCGGCATTAGGAAAAGAAATTATCAAGGAATTTCCAAATTATACTTTTAAATTTATCTCCATTGCAAAAGATGCCTCAAGATTAAGAAAGAATGATTTTTATATTTCACATTCTATAAAATTTAACCCATCCAAAGATATTTATGATATTGCATCTATTCTTAATAAAATATCAAGCGCCGACATTGATAAACAAAAGGAAATTTATCAACTTATTCAAAAAGAGTTGGGCAATGAAATAGATATTGTGAAATTGGATTCTAATTTGGCAGCAATAATCAATATTTTAGCAAAAGAAAAATGGGATGAAGCCAATGAATATGACCCTATAAACAGTTTTGAAATAGATAGGAAGATTGACTATAACGAATTGGATTCAGCTAAAGATATTATTGAAGAGTATAGTTTATATTACGGAAGAGTTGGTGCGAAGTATTCTGAATTTGATAGGTTAGGAAATAATAAGAGTAATTCTGTTCTTGCTAAAATTAAGCGGGAGTATTCGAAGCTAAAGAATAGTGAAAATTCAGATAACGTTTTCCTTTCTGTCATAGACGCGATAAAAAACGATATTCTCAAAAGTTTAAATTATGTCCCAATTCCTATAGATGAGTTAGAATTATGTGTTGATATTTTGGTAGTTGATGCTTTTATTCGTTGTAAGATATTTGAAAATCCTGAAGGTTATAATTATGCTACTTCCTGACAACATACATCCTGAAAATAGTATCTATTATAATGGGGCTGTTGTTCTGCAAGTATTACAAAACAATGACAAACTGGAGATGCTAGAACTCTATAAAAGAGTAAAAGAAAAACAGGACATGTCTTTCCCCGTATTTGTTTTATGCCTTGATTGGCTTTATCTCATTAATATAGCTGAATTAATTAGAGAAAAGGTCGAGTTATGTTCTTAAAATCCATCACGATTTCAAGTGATTCTAAGATTATTCGTGAAATTAATTTTCGTAAGGGTATCAATCTTATTATAGATGAAAGTGAAGGAGATATTACTGGAAATAGTGTTGGAAAAACAACCGTCCTGAAATTAATTGATTTTTGTTTGGGCGGACATCCAAAAACTATATATGAAGACCCCGAGAGTAAAAAAGAAATATATAAACTAGTAAAAGACTATCTGGTCGATAATCAGGTTTTAATTACATTATGCATTACTGAAGATCTGGATAACGAGCATGCTCAGTGCGTTATTATTGAACGTAATTTTCTGTCTCGCAATAGAATTATACGAAAAGTTAATGGAGAGAATTTTACTGAGGATGAATTTGAGTCAAAATTAACAGGACTATTCTTTCCTGAGCATACAGCTATAAAACCTACATTTAGGCAGATTATATCACACAACATACGTTATAAGGATTTAAGTATTAATAATACACTTAAGACACTTGATAAATATACATCTGATGCAGAGTATGAAACTTTACATTTATTTCTTTTAGGCTGTGAGTTTACCAAAGGGAATTGCAAACAAGAAATACTTCAAAAAATAAAGCAAGAGGATACCTTTAAAGCCCGTTTAGAAAAAACCCAAACAAAATCTGCATATGAAGTAGCATTGTCCTTAATTGAAAATGAAATAAAAGTATTAAACAAGAAGAAGGCTAACTTAAACATTAATGAGCATTTCGAAGCAGACTTAGAAAAATTAAATAAATTTAAATACCAGATAAATTTCCTAAGCGCTGAGATTAGTAAATTGAATATAAGGAAAGACTTAATTCATGAAACAGAAAAAGATTTGTCGTCCAGTGCTTCAAATATAGATTTGCGGCAGTTGCAAATAATTTATAATCAAGCCACAAGCAATATAGCTTCTATTCAAAAGACATTTGAAGATATGGTACAATACCATAATCAGATGATTAAAGAAAAAGCCAACTATATCACTAAAGAGCTGCCGGTCTTATTAACTAAAATTCACAAAAAAAATAAGGCGTTAAATGAGTTGCTTAAAAAGGAAGCGGAGCTTTCAGCTATTATTTCAAAAAGTGATTCTTTTGAAGAGCTGGAATGCCTAATTGTTGAACTTAACGAAAAATATAGAAATAAGGGGGAATACGAAAGCATCATTCAACAATTAGATGAAGTTGAAAGCAATCTTAAATCTTATAACGATGAATTGGGGTTAATAGATAAGGAACTTTTTTCTTATGATTTTGAATCTACCGTTAAATTCCAGTTAAATAAGTTTAATAAACATTTTGCTGAGACTTCGTACCTATTATATAGCGAGAAATATGCATTAAAATACGATAAGGTAACTAATAAGAAAGGACAAAGATTATATAAATTCAGTGCTTTTAATACAAATTTTAGCTCCGGGAAAAAACAAGGAGAGATTTCTTGCTTTGATATTGCGTACACATTTTTTGCTGATGAAGAAAATATACCATGTATGCATTTCTTACTTAATGATAAGAAAGAACTAATGCATGATAATCAGTTGGTCGAAATTGCTGCATTAGTAAATAGAAATAATATTCAATTTGTAGCATCGATACTTAAGGATAAACTCCCAGATAAAATAAACAATGAAGATTATTTTATTTTAAAATTATCTGAGGATGATAAATTATTTAGGATTGAAAAAAATTAACCCTATTGAAAATTGATCCCAGTTACATTTTTGCTCTAATATTTACATGGAAAATCCATTTTTCGAAAAACCGATACTTAACTCTCCGTATGAATATCCAATACGCCATTGGGAACTCGATAAGGATGGTCAGCCGACTCAAAAAATAATTGAGAGTCGTCGCAACGCAGAATTTATAACACCGATACCGAAACCCAGAAAAAGAAAGAGATCATCCAATCAGCAAGAAATTGTTTTTGACGAAGGCATAGGACTTTCAACTCGGGAACAACAATACAACCCGACCCCGGTTATAAATAAACTCCGTTCTGAAGTAGACAAGTGGCGAGCAATT
>JAJFLR010000057.1 GCA_021772565.1 Opitutales bacterium
TGCTAGTGGTGTCCACCAAACAGTCTATAACTTATAATATTTTTGTATTTATTGTAGGGCCTCCGCTTGTCGGAGTGCCTTTAATTGCTGAGTCTACGGACAAGGCATCGAACAAGTTCGAGCCCTACAAATATAATTTGATAACATGATATTTAGGGACATATTGATCCGTTACTAGTTTAATTGCATTAATAACTATGATATTATGTTATATTATTTATGACGATCACCACTAGTTATGGGTAAAAATCGCTATGCGATTTGCAACCCATGGGATATTAATTTATACCCAGAGCCCTAAAAGGGCGATGGCGACGTATTTTTTTATATAAATTTTGCTATATTAACAGAATAAGTAATTTCAACAATACCTTCACCTTTTTCAGGGTTCGTTGGTTCTAATCATTGATAAACGTGGGTTTTATTTTGTAGGCAAAATTTACCCACGCCTAGTTGCCTAAACTCCTTTGGAGTTATTTGAAAGGAAACCTAAACAACAATCGTCGCAATAGCTACGAGATATTGAAATATAAATAATTTTGAAATGCGCTAAGTAAGTTTTGGTGTATTTACTATCCATATGAAGTGCATTTAAACTTCGGTACCCTCTCTTTAAAGGTGTACATTGTTATGCATCTATAATACTTCTAGATTAACATTCTTGTTAGCTATATCTATTGCGCTTTTTACGAAATTATTTTCCAGAACCAGTATAGAAAAAAAACAAACATCAATAACGCAAGAATTGATTGTTGATAAATTCTATTAGCATTTGCAGATTATCTTTTATTATAAATTTTTAATGAAACAGTATCACGACCTTTTAGAGCATGTTTTACACAACGGTAAATACCGCAAAGATCGAACCGGTGTTGGGACATACTCAGTATTTGGAGCTCAATCGCGCTTTGATCTAAAAGATAGTTTTCCTTTGCTCACTACAAAAAAATTACACCTCAGATCGATAATCCACGAATTGCTCTGGTTTATCAAAGGCGATACAAATGTCAAATATCTGCATGACAACAAAGTCAAAATATGGGATGAGTGGGCTGATGAAAATGGCGACTTGGGAAGAATCTATGGAGCACAATGGACTGATTGGAAAAAACCGGATGGCAGTTCGATTAATCAAGTCGATCAATTGATAGAGAATATTAAAAATGATCCAACAAGTCGCAGACATATAATAACTGCCTGGAATCCCGGAGAGCTTGATCAAATGGCGTTATCTCCGTGCCATGCGCTTTTTCAGTTTTATGTCGATGAAACAGATAAAACTTTAAGCTGCCAACTTTATCAAAGAAGTGCCGATTTATTTCTCGGTGTGCCATTTAATATCGCGTCGTATGCCATCTTCACAATGATGATTGCACAAGTCTGCGATTTGAAACCTGGGGAGTTTGTTCACACATTCGGAGACCTGCATATTTACTCGAATCATATTGAGCAGGTTAAATTACAACTCTCTCGAACTTTTCGTTCACTGCCGCTTATGAAGATCAATCCCGATGTGAAAAATATTCACGATTTCAAATTTGAAGATTTCACTTTGGAAAATTACGATCCGCATCCATCAATTAAAGCACCGATTGCAGTGTGACTTATTTCGTCGGTTGATGTTGAATTTTTTTAGCCACAGATTAACACAGGTGAAACACAGATTTTAAAAATCAGTCTTCAATTATCGGCCTTTAATAATCTCTAAGAATTGAAATGACCACATACTATTTTTATTTTCAATATACTGAATTCCAATTATTAAATAAATACTTCAATTATTTACTCTTTAACTCTTCTCTATCTGTGTTCAATCTGTGTTTCATCTGTGGCAAAAAAAAGAACTCGAGTAACTACGCATGAAAAACTGGAAAGCTATAGCGGCGATGTCACAGAACAGAGTCATCGGTAATAAAAATTCAATTCCGTGGGATATTCCGGAAGATTTTAAGTGGGTGAAAAAAATGACTAGTGGTCAGGCAATTGTCATGGGACGCAAAACATTTGAAAGTATTGGACGGCCTTTGCCAAACCGCGATAATATAATCATTAGTCGAACGTTAGACAGGATCGATGGAGCAATTGTTTTCAATGACCTGGAAGCGGTAAAAGAATATAAAACTGACAGACAGATTTGGATTTTTGGCGGTGCAGAGATTTATAAAATGGCCTTACCGTATTGTAAGGATTTGTATTTAACTGTTATAAAAAAAGACGTGGACGGCGATGCCTTTTTCCCGCCATTTGAGGATTTATTTGAGTTAAAAGAAATTATTCGTGATGAGGAGGAGTTTACTATTAATCATTATGTAAACACTCAGATTGATAAAGTTTAAAACAGTTTTAATTACTTGAAAGTAAGGTTGATTAACTAAATTTTCTATTGTATAAATATATAATTATAATCAAGAGCTATCTAAAATTTAATTGAAATAAAATGAGTAGCAAAGAAATATTGGATCAAGCAATCACCCTCAACCCCATTGAAAAATATATGGTTATTGAAGGCTTGTTAAAAAGCTTGGATGAGCCTGATCAAAAAATAGATGAAACTTGGCTAGATGAGTCGGAAAAAAGACTCAAAGCATATAGAGATGGAAAACTTGAGGGAATTAATATGAAAGAAATTTTCCTGGAAAATTGATGGATGTAATCTTCTCAAAATATGCAAAATCAGAATTGGAAGATGCCGCGTGTTACTACGAAATGGAATACATAGGGCTAGGTGAAAGATTTAAAACAGAAGTAAAGAAAGCGGCAATTAGAATCTCTATTTAACCCAATTCCTGTCACATTGAACGTAATGATATCAGAAAATATTTGCTTCATAAGTTTCCATTCAATTTACTCTATTCCATTGAATAAAATCATATTTTTATAATAGCTATAGCACATCAACACCGTAAACCGGATTATTGGATAGACAGGGGAAAATCATGAAAACATTTCGCAAAGAACTTTGGTTTGATATTAAACAACGTCGGGAATTGATAAATATAACTCCGCAGGTCGACAATTGCATCAAGGAAAGTGGAATCAAGGAAGGACTCTGTCTGGTGAATGCGATGCATATTTCTGCAAGTGTTTTTATCAATGATGACGAATCGGGGTTGCACCACGATTTTGAAATATGGTTAGAAAAACTAGCTCCTGAAAAACCTCACAAGCAATACCGGCACAATGGCTTTGAGGATAATGCAGATGCGCATCTTAAGCGAACAATTATGGGTAGAGAGGTAACGGTTGCTATAACAAATGGCAGTCTTGATTTCGGGCCGTGGGAACAAATATTTTATGGCGAGTTCGATGGCAAACGACGCAAGAGAGTGCTCGTTAAAATAATTGGTGAGTAATAGCTAAATTTTTTTAATATCCTGTATTATTACACATAAATATCACCCGATTGTCACATAATAGTCATATTTTTCTGGTAAAACGTTGATTACAAATATTATCAAATCTAACATTTGTAATTCAACGTTATCGAATAACATCTAAATTATGAAGTACCAAAAAATTCTTATTGTTGAAGACGACAAGAATATATCCAATTTAGTTAAATACAATTTAGAAAAAGCCGACTTACTATGTGAAGATAAATTCTCTGGTGAAGATGCCCTAAAATATTTAGATACTCACGAAGTCGATTTGATTATTCTGGATATTATGCTGCCGGGAATCAATGGCCTGGAAACTTGTAAAAAAATTAAACGCAAACAGCATCTTTCATCTATTCCAATAATAATGCTTACTGCCAAAGGTGAAGAAATTGATCGAATCGTTGGATTTGAATTGGGCGCTGACGACTATGTAGTCAAACCTTTCAGCCCGAGAGAATTAGTTCTAAGAGTTAAGGCTATTTTAAATAGAAAAGATTCTAAGAAAGTTGGAAATGAAATCGAAATTTATACTGTAGGTGCTGTAAAAGTTGATATTCCAAGATGCGAAGTGACAGTTGATGATAAAGAAATTCATCTAACTGCTATGGAGTTTAAATTACTTGTAACACTGATTCAGAGGAAAGGTCGTGTGCAAACTCGAGATCAACTACTTGATGATGTCTGGAATCTTGACGCAGATGTCACAACACGGACTGTTGATACTCATATCAAAAGATTGAGACAAAAAATGGGTGAAAGCGGAAATATTATTGAGACCGTTAGAGGGTATGGTTATCGTTTGAGTGAAAAAGTATAAAATTGAAATTAAAGTTATACAGTAAATTTATCATATCAATTTCTCTTGTATTAATCTTAATTAATACAGTTGGGTATTTTTATATTAAAAAGTCCCTCAGGCAATATCACTATCAGCAGTTATCCTCCAATATGTTGAGAGAAATAAATTTGGCACGAACATTTGTAGATAATAGTATTAAACTAAAGAGCGATTCTGTTGATCTGGATAGCATTGCAGATGAAGCAGGTGCAAGTCTTGGAAGACGAATTACTATTATAAATGATGAGGGTTTGGTTTTGGGAGATTCTAATATAAATAAGGACAAGCTAAAAAATCTCGAAAACTATATTAACCGACCAGAGTTTCTAGACGCTATTAAAAATGAATATGGCGTTAGTGTACGTTTTAGCAATTTAGCAAAAGAGGATATGTATTTCATCGCACACACTTTAACGATAAATGATCAAAAATGCTATATCCGTCTGGCAGCATCAATTTCAAGCTTAGATAGTTATTCCAGTTTTAATGAAAAGATAATAAATTTTTTATTGGTCAGTGCATTTTCATTAACCGTTATTATTTGTGTGATTATATACAAGCTAGTAACTAAACCGATGCATGAGATAATGTTAGCTGCTAAGGAAATTACTGACGGCAACTATAAAAGACAGGCTAAAGTCGTATCGAATGATGAAATTGGAGATTTGGCAAATTTTATCAATAAAGCATCAAAGAGTTTTAGCAGAAAAATTGAAGACTTTACATACAGTAAATCGCAGTTTGAAGCAATATTTCACAGTATGAGTGAAGGGACAATTGTCGTTGATAAAACGGGTAATATTTTGTTGATGAATTTGGAGTTAAGAAAATTATTTAACATAAAGGACAATCCTATCGATAAAAAATTACTTGAAGTAATCCGAAATACGGAAATTCAGGAAATGTCTGATTCAGTTATTAGTAGTAATATTTTCGATTCAAAAGAAATCACAATTATAATTCCTAATGAAAAAATTTTACTCGTATCTGCTGCCCCTATAATGCGTCATGAAAAAATGGATGGATGCGTAATGGTTTTTCATGATATAACGGAACTCAGACGCCTGGAAAATATTAGAAAAGATTTTGTTGCCAATGTATCACATGAATTAAGAACACCCTTAACGAGTATTAAAGGGTATACTGAAACACTTTTAGATGGTGCAATCAATGATAAAGCTAATGCCAGTGATTTCCTGAAAATTATTTCTGATGATGCAAATCATTTAGTTGAAATGGTTGATGACTTACTGGAAATATCAAGACTGGAGTCAGACAACTTGACTTTGGAAAGTTCCAGTATCGATATTGAACCTGTTATTGAAACAGTGTTTAAGTCATTAAAAAAAGAAGCGGCTAATAGAAATATTAGTTTAAGAAAAACAGTTCCCACAAATTTGCCAAAAATAAAAATTGATGAAGTCAGTATTTATCAGGTCTTGTTAAACTTAATTACAAATGCATTAAAATATAACATCGAAGGAGGTTCAATTTCAATTTCAGCAATAGAGGAGGGAAATGATATTCAGATTAATGTAACCGACACTGGTATCGGTATACCAAAGAATGATATCTCTAGAATTTTTGAACGATTTTATAGAGTTGATAAAGGACGAACAAAAAATCCGGGAAGCACTGGGCTAGGCTTATCTATTGTAAAACATATTATCCTGGCAAATAAAGGGGGAATTTCTGTCCAAAGTGAATTGGGTAAAGGGACGACGTTTACTTTTATACTACCTAAAGCATAAGTGTTAAATTCGGCAGTTATGATAAACACCCATTTCTCAATATCATCAATCAGGTTGTCGATATCTCTTTCAATAATCCCCCAACAATTTCATCTTCAATGTGATTGTAGGCATTGTTATAGCATCTGCCAAGATAAATTTCCGAAAAGAAATTTGGTAGGGATGCATCTCCTAGGCATCCGTGGCTTGGTTGCCATTACTGATATTGATGTGAAATCGCGGACGACTGGGCTTCGGCCGTGAGCGTTCGACTGAGCTCACGCCGAAGTCTCAGCCGAACGGACAGTCGTCCCTACCCAATCTACTGAAATCGATTTGTTATTGGATCTGCCAAATTAATTTAATAAAAGAATTTTCCGTTATTTCGGAAATTTCTAATGGCAGATGCCTACGCCCTTATTAAGGGCTATTGAATATATTCTTACGTCACGGTGGGTAAACATTAGTAAACAAATATTACCCACGGCTACATGCCACAACTCTGTTGGAGTTAATAATTATACTAATTCGCAAAAGAAATATCTGATAGATGTGAAACGTGTTTACCTTATAGTGTTTGACAGAATTCATGAAAATCACAATTTAGAATCTTTAGGACAAACGGGGTCACCTTTTGTCTGTATTTAACGGACATTACTTTAGCGAATTGCTATAAATGAAAAGAGCAATTATTTGATAACATGAAAAAGCCGGAGATTCGTATTTAATCATAATGCGTCCACATTCTTAATACCTTTATAATTTCTTCTTTTTTATATACCTGATAAACCAATCTGTGTTGAATATTAATGCGCCTGGATAATGCACCACTCAAGTCTCCAACCAATGCTTCAAACGGTGGAGGATTTTGAAATGGGTCTTCAGTGATAATATTCAGCAATTCAATTACCTTTTTCTTCAAGCCACTTGAAGCTAATTTCTTAGCATCCTTTTTTGCTTGTCCGGTGTAGACTATTTCATAACTCACCAATCTAATTTTTTAGAACACTTACTCGGAGGTAATTTCATTCCATCTATAATAGACTGTCGCATTCCAGGGATAGATACTAAATAGAGAGTTTCCTGAATAGCTCGCCAATCATCTGCACTCAGTAAAACAGCATTGCCCCTCTTGCCGGTAATCTGTACCGGCTCGTGCGATGTATTTGTCTCATCAATCAGTGAATAGAGATTAGTTCGTGCATCTGTTGCTTTAATTGTATTCATGAAAGTATTACGTACGAATTCACGTACGTATGTCAAATTATAAAGTTCATTAAATAATGAGTTTTATCATCCGTACAAATTTACTCAAATAGGTTTTTTTTCAGTCATCAGATATTTATCTGATTAATTTTTCCGACAGTGCAAAACAAACATCAATTCCTTAGAAGCAACAGTTGCTCACTAAACAGTTTTATTCAGAGGTGAATGAACCTTGACTATAAACACAGCTAATTTAACGTTAGTAAATGCATAATGATATTGATGTTCTTAATCAAGAAATTGCTGATGAGATTGCTGGAAATGCTATTAAAATATCAAATGCTTTAGCTGGCATAAAAGATTTCTCGTGGCAAGAATTTCAAGCTTCAATCATCTTTTCACGAATATGCCTCAACTATCTTTCAGTGATGCGATATTCGATCACAAGTCGTTACTATCAAACAATAGCCGGATTGGAAATTCGCGACATTTCCACACAGGCAGTTCTAGCAAGGGGACTAATTGAAGGGTATCTTACACTTTTTTATTTTACTCTAACTAAAGATGAAAAAGTTGAAATAGAATTTAAAAAATTACTTTGGAAATATCACAAAGAATCCGAACGTTTTAAAATTCTGAAACTTATTTACCCTGATTCGAAGAATTTACCACAAATATTAAAGTATAGAGAACAAACACGAAAAAGACTCATGGAAAGTAGATTCTTTCAATCTCTAAATAATGGTCTACAGAAAAAATTACTAGCTAAAGATAAGAGCAAACACCTATCTAACGTTGAAATCTGTAAACTGGCGAATATTCACTGCGATTACTACAGATCGACTTACAAGCAACTATCAAACTTTGTTCATTACTCACCATATTTAAATGATCAATTTGATGTGACAAATAATGAGATAGATGAAACAGAACTATTCTCTAATATCAGTAATATGTCATGTGGTTATATGACTGCTGTATTATCAGGTTTTCGTGATTTATTTTCTGAGTATAATTATTCTTTCCCAGATAAAATAGAACGAACTATCCAGATATGGCAAGGAGTTCACAAGTTAAACTAAAAAATAACAAAATAAGATTTTTAATTCAATTATATGTTGGCTAATCAAACTGCGTTTATTTTGTCATTACTATATTTATTAAACTATATTACTCGAGAAAGACAAAGATTCATAATTAGATCAAAGGAACATATGAGTATAAATCTAGATGTGAACTTTAGCTAAAAAAGCTGTGCTTTAACTAACGTCTAACGTAAATTTTTCTATTAACATCGAAAATAGCAAAGTGTATTTTTTTGATTTTTGGCAATTTCTGAAAAATTTTATGATTCAAAAAAAATCTGCAGCACTACGACTCTGCGAAAGATAAAATGTTTATTAACTAACGAATTTAAGTTAAATAGTGCTTTTAGTTATGTAATTGCTAAGTAACAAATAAATTGATTAATAAAACGTAAAAATTGAGTGAATCAACTTGGCGTCTTATAAAGCCTTTTCGATATCTGGACTTCAGTAAAAATTATAATTCGGATTCAAATTCTTGGACTAATTCAGACGGAATATGTAGCAAATAATCTTCTTTGGATATTTTCCCGAATAACTTTAAATGCTCAGCTGCGATGTGAGGATCGTATGGAGCACTCAAATAAGCCAGATTAAGATGAAACTTTGAAAAGCCGTCATATCCAAGACTATTAAAAGCCATGAAAAGTAAGACATTGATAGTTCTAGAAAGTGGTGTTCTCTCATGAGCTTTCATTAATGCGTCCAATATAACTTCTGTAGAGGCCTTTTTACCGATAAGTCTCATTGCTCTTCTCAGAGGTGCTCTCGGTTCTGTAGCATCTAATATCTCCTCACACCAATCTGACCAGTAAATTAAATGCTGAAATCTCGATATAGTGATTTTATCAGACATCGGAGACACATACTGTCCTAGTTGATGCGTTATTTTTATTCCAGCCATTTCAGATACCACTTCTTCATCAGCGTTAACCAGAGTAGGGGATTTTAGTTGGAGACTTCCCTCAGCGTCTCTGTAAAGAATACATAATTTATCCTTTCCTTTAAAAAATATACTTCTTTCTTCTGGAGTAAGCTCAAACAGTTTCTGAACAATTAAGAAACTATTGGGCCATGACTCGTAAACATCAACGTAGGTTGGTGGTCGTGGATCAGGGATGTAAGCAATTGAGTAAACTTGAGATTCCCTAATTTTTCTTGTCGCTACATTTGCTGTATCTATGAATTTAAAATGATAAATTCCGGGATCTTGTCCGATAAAATCCATTAAGCAAAAATAATTTCCATTTGGTGATAAAAACCTATTCTCTTCTTTAACAATACTAATATTTTTAAGTTGATCATTAAGAGGGATTTCGATTCTTGAAATATCATGGCTACCTTTAGGAGTAGTATTAACAACGCCGAACTCAGGTAAATTATCCATTCCCACCAGACATAATGTCAGCCCTGAAAGGTCTATCACAGATTTGGAATTGTTCTGGACCGATAGACAGAAATCTCCTCCTACGGTTGTCCATTTTCGTTCTATTTTTAGGCTATCGGATTGATAGAAGAACCAAGTGTATGGTTCAGTCCAATATTTATACAAAGTAAAAATAACCTCTTCCCCTGATTTTTGACTTATAAGTGATTCGAACCAACCCTTATAATCAAAGTAATGTGAATATTCATTAAAACTGATATCCTGCAAATCAATGAATCTTTCTAAAACCCTTCTATTAGAACAGAAAAATCTTGCAGCACGGTTCGATGATATAGCAAATACGCCTTTCTTACAGCATTTATCCAATGTATCCCAAAAATCATTGCTTAAAACTCCATTTGTCACTATCACAAGTATTTCATCGTTTTCTTGTGTAAGAAAATCTGTAATTGCATCACCTACCACATTTTTTTTAAGTAAATTTACTTTACTTTTATGTTTACACTGAAAACGAATCCTTATCTCCCGTCCGTAAGTAAAACGACTAATCCATGTAGCAACTATATCTTTTCCTTGTTGGCTTCCACGAGAGAGACGTTGTACGTCCACGAATCCGATTTCCTTAAGTGTTTCTTCTGTTAGTCTTTCGAATTCTTCCCATGTGATCTTTCGAATTCTTTCTAAAATTATACTATAAAAATCGTAAAGAGGATCAGATGTAGATTCTTTCCCATCAATCATTTTATCACTAATATCCATTGACTTAAGTAGATTATCAAACATTAGCCCGTAACTAACTGTTAATTTATATTTGATCAAGAATATTTAATTTAGGCGTCCAATACATATTTATTTTTGAAGTGGATTAATTCGTATAAGGCTGCTGAGAGTTAGGCTACATCAGACATGATAAAAAAGTAATTTTGGCTAACGTCTAACAACTTTTTTTATTAAATCTTTTTCCGGGTCGTATTCCAGATTTCTACTGCCGTTTGGATTAACTAAATACTCAAATTCAAACAAAGCATCTCCATCATGGTATTTTAATATTCTGCAATCAAGGCTAGCATAATATTGTTTATCTTTACCTTGAAAATAAATTTTTATTTTATGATCGTTAAGATCATTGCCTAAAAATAGATTTATACTATTTTTATAACCTTCTTCAGGCGCTAAATATAAAAAGGTTTTCTTACTTTCAATAAAACCCCCACTTTTAGTTTTTAATAATAATAGCCAAGGTGAGTTTCTTTCTTCACCATTACGAATTATTTGAACACTAAAATCATGATTTCCAATTGTCGGTTTTTTGGCTAATGGATTTAACTTAACATAATGTTCAGTATCTTTTTTTGTCCATACTTCTAAATTTCCTTTTATTAATTCTTCAGTTTCTCCTTGCTTCCAACGATATTTATCGTAGTACTTGTGCAGCCAGTTGAGACGATTTAATATCGTCCTTATGCTTTCTTTTAACCTTTTTCAGAACAAAATATTTTGCATTATAAGATTCAAGTAATTCTTTAACAACCTTTCTGCCTTTTTTATTTTTAGGAGGAGTCATAGTATTGTCTATCTGCGTATAAAAGACGCTGTAACCCTTTTTACTATCAGACCATATTTTTCCGGGCGGCAGATTGTGAAAATCCATATTACTCAATGCCCAATACTTTTTACTACCATGATTCCAAGAAATAACCGAAAGCCCATTATCCAAAGAATGGATGGTACTCAACACAACCGACCTCCTAAAGGAGGTGGGTTGTAAGGTGACTGAAAGTCACAATTTCGCCTAAAGGCGACTAAAAGACCGCATGCTTAAGCATGCTAAAGTTCGGACTGAAACTCCTCTCATTTTATCGCTATTCTGTTATTTTAAATTTTTCTTCTCCATCACTTTCTTCCTGATTTTCTACATACTCTTTTATCATTTCTTCCGTCACTGCTCCCACTGTTCCACAAAAATATCCTCGTGCCCATAAATGTTGACCCCAATAACGTTTCCTTAACTCTTCATATTCATCCTGTAACAATCGACTCGATCTTCCCTTTAAATACTGCACTACCTTACTTACTGACAGGCTTGGCGGACAAGATATCAACATATGTACATGATCCTTCGTTATATTTCCACATACTACCGTTATTGCTCTACTTTCACAACTCTGTACCAACATTTCTCGCAATCGAACTGCTATCGAACCTGTTAATATTTTATAACGATACTTGGTAATCCATATCAAATGATATTTTATGTCGTATACTGTATGACTTCCCTTCCGATACTTCATTAACACAAAGTTTGAATTTTATAGTCACAAATTCAATGCTAAAGCTATCCTCCTAAAGGAGGAGGTTTTAGACCTGGCACATGGACAATAAAGTCATTTAAAGAAAATCAGAAAGTCCCTACCCATTTGGGTTGGTTTCTGATTTTTCTTGCTTGGTTTTCACTTCGTCTCAAAATTTTCGATAACGGTCGAGAAGTTCTCAGTTTTGCACTTCGAGTGCTAGGGTCAGATCGCTTCCGACCGTTATCAATGCTTCTTCTAAACGGATTCATCAGATGTTTGTCCTACGAGGACTATTGTATAAGGCCATCCGCCGAAGAAGTTTTTATTAACATCAATATTATATAAATACTATGAATATCAATAATACAAATAAAAATCATTGTTTTTGTGCCTTTGACTGGGCTTCTCAAAAACATTATTTCGTCATCAAGGACGAAGACAAAAATACGCTCAAGGAAGATTTCATTATCAAT
>JAJFLR010000058.1 GCA_021772565.1 Opitutales bacterium
TATTATCGCCTACTGACCCAAAGCGATGGAATCCTCATAGAAAGGGCAAACGAAGTGGAAGCGCATTTAATGCCAAAAGCAAATCTAAGCCCGGCAATGCAATTGCTAATGCGCGAATATCTCGAAAAAGTTAATGCCAAAGCACTTACAATGCCCGACGGCACAGGACGCAAAATAATCTTTCGACTAGGAGATAAATCGGGATTTAAACTTGCGATTGTAAATCAAAAATAACGTTCTGAATACTGAGGTCTGAAAATATACGAAAATATTTATGGCAATCGCTATAAATCTCTATTCTCTATTTTTTAATTTCTCGATTCTTTATTCATTATTGATAATCTGCCCCCACTGGGACTCGAACCCAGATCTACGGTTTAGGAAACCATTGTTCTATCCATTGAACTATGGGGACTTATAGTGGACAATCGGTTTTGATAAATTCCCAAGCTAAATTAAATTTTTTTGCGACTTCTTCAGCCAATGCTGCTACGCCAAATGTTTCGGATGCATAATGCCCGCATAAATATAAATTCAGGTTTTGTTCCTGTGCTATATTGAAATGTTGTTGTTTGAGTTCGCCGGTAATCAAAGTGTCTATTCCCAAAGTAGATAATTCTTCAAGAGCACTGGCTCCACTGCCGGTTAGAATTGCAATTTTTTTCGGATTATCTGAGCCATACTCAATTGGTATAAATGAGTCAGGAAACAGATTTTGCAATGAAGTTTTTAAATTTCTTCGCCCTTCTTTGAGTTGCGTGATTAACCCGATTGTTGTCCCTTCATAATCCAAAAACCTGTCGATTATATCTAATTTGAGTGCTTTTGCCAATAACGCGTTATTCCCAATATCAGGATGGCAATCTAACGGGAGATGAGCACCATAAACTGCACAGTCGGCATCTATGAGAGTTTTAAATTTTTGATAGACAGAATGTGTCACTGGCTGAATCGATTGCCAGAACAAACCGTGATGTACGATCAGAAAATCTATCTGTTTTTCAGCAGCAATTTGGAAGGGAACCAAACCAGCATCCACAGCAGCACCAATTTTTGAAACCTTGCCATTATTTGCGAACTGCAGCCCATTTTCAGCTCCGGGAAAGTCTTTGATTTTATCGATTGTAAGTCTTTGATTACAATATGAAACGATGTCATAAAGATCGATCATGGTATTCATAGCTTTATTATTACTCTGCCAAGTTTCTGGAAATTAACTTGGCAAATACCATTTTACCTCCTGCTGATGGAATAACGCCTTGCACTTCTACTTCAACTTTAGTGCCTATAAGTTTTCTGGAATCATTGACAACTACCATTGATCCATCATTCAAATAACCAACAGCCTGATCAGATTCTTTACCTGTTTTCATGAGCTCAACTGTCAGTGTTGTGCCAACATTAATATCTGGATTTAATATTTTTGCCAATGCATTAATATTGAGCCATTCAACACCGTGAAAATTAGCCATTTGTGCTAAGTTGTAATCCGTAGTTATCAGTTTCGCTTTTAATGATTGTGCCAGAAAAATTAACTTTGAGTCAACGTCCTGACCTTTATCGACATGAGTCTCATGAATTCTTAAATCAACACCATCTTTTAAATTTTTAAGCGCATTTAATGTAGCCAAGCCTTTTCTTCCACTAGTTTTTTTCTGATCATCCGGAGAATCAGCAACATAATGAAGTTCATCCAAAACAAATCGGGGAATAATTAATGCATATCCCAAAAAATTGGATTCACATATACCCGCAAGTCGCCCATCTATCAAAGCACTAGTATCGACTACAGCTAGCGGAGTTTGAACATTATGCGGCACAAATTTTATATATGGAATAACCAGATTAAAATCATCTTTACCCCTTAGAGCAATTACGGCACCGAGATACATTAGTATGATGAATAATGATAGTCTGGCCAGGAAAAGAAATTGAGGAACGCCATTTTCAAAAAGTGGCGAATTGGAAATAAAATATGCCATCAACCAACCGATAAATAAACCAAAAGTGAGGGCAGTCATGCCGCGCAAAGAAAATCCTTTTAAAAATACATCAACCAAAATCACAAGAAACCCGATACTTGCACCAATGAACATTGCCTTAACACGATGCTGATCCCATTCAGTTACTGAATAACAAATTAAGTAGCTACTCAATATACAGAGTAGAAAAAATATTATACGAATAGTTAGTAATGTTTTTTTCATTTATTTTTATCTAAAAAAGAAACTAAGTCTAAGGGATGTAACAATTGAATCACATGGGTCTAACCAATCAGAATGTTAGGATTAAAAAATGTTCCTGGATTAAATATTGGATTATAGAATGTTAGACAAATTCATCAATGACAATGAAATAATTGTCCATGGTATCTCGAAAATAACACTGATGAAATTTAAGAATAGGATTAAATTTGAGGCTGTTTTAAATGGAAATCGTGCTCGCTGTTAAAAACGTTGGCAACTGTCAGTAATTCAGCTTCTTGATAAGGCTTACCAATTATCTGTAAGCCAATTGGCAGATTTGATGATGTAAATCCACTTGGAATTGAAATGCCTGGAAGACCGGCTAAATTAACAGAAATAGTGAAAATGTCATTGAGGTACATTTCCAGTGGATCCTCCACTTTATCACCTTTTTTAAAAGCAGCTGATGGTGTAGTTGGAGTAATAATTACATCAACAGATTTGAATGCATCCATAAAATCATTACGAATCAAAGTTCGAATTTTTTGAGCACGTAAATAATAGGCATCGTAATAACCAGAGCTTAAAACATATGTCCCTAGAATTATTCGACGCTTTACTTCCTCCCCAAATGCTTCACCTCGAGTTTTAAAATAAAGATCAACATGATCTGAAGCTAAATTACTACGATGTGTATACCTAATCCCGTCATATCTGGAAAGATTCGATGAAGCTTCAGCAGTTGCGATAACATAATAAACCGGCACTGCAAGTTCCGTATGCGGCAAACTTATGTCAACAATATCGTAACCTTGTTTCTCATAAAACTCTATAGCATCCATCGTTGCCTGGCGAATTTCGGGATCAATACCGTCACCAAAATATTCTTTGGGAACGCCAATTTTCCATTTTTTATCGAAATTTTTAATTTCCTCCAAATAATTAGGGATTTCAGTTTTAAAAGATGTTGAATCAAGTGCGTCATAACCCGCGATACCTTGTAAGAGCAAAGCAGCATCTTCAACTGTATGAGCCATTGGGCCAACCTGATCCAGTGAAGAGGCAAAAGCAGTTAGCCCGTACCTGGAAATAAGGCCATACGTTGGTTTAAATCCTACAATTCCACAAAATGCCGCAGGTTGGCGAATTGATCCGCCGGTATCACTACCGAGTGATAAAATTGACTCTCCAGCTGCCACACAAGCAGCACTCCCACCACTGCTTCCTCCGGGTATACAGTCAAGATTCCATGGATTTGAGGTAGTATGAAATGCAGAATTTTCTGTCGATGAACCCATAGCAAATTCATCCATATTTAATCTACCCCAAATTACAGCCCCCGTTTGCTTAAGTTTTTCAATGCAAGTTGCATTATAGGGTGCTACAAAATTTTCCAACATTTTACTGGCACAAGTCAGTGGTTGATCTTTAATTGCCAGTATGTCTTTTATCGCCACTGGTATACCGTCAAGAGGACCCAGCGATTCACCTTTTTTTCTTCTTTCATCGGATTCCTTGGCCTGTTTCAGAGCATCTGTTTCGTCAAAACTGATAAAAGCATTTATTTTGTCATCAACAGACTTAGTGCGCTCTAATACTGAAGTTGCCAATTCAACTGCTGACAATTCGCCCTTAGCAAGAAGAGAACTTAATTCAGTAGCAGTTTTATAGAAAATATATTCGGGCATAAAAAAAAGATTTCAGATAATATTTTTAAATAAGTTTGATAATTCTGGTGCGCGATAAAGCCAAGTAAATTATTTTAGGAAGATTTGAGTTAATCTGGAAGATTGAGCATAAAATCATACAACAACAACAAAGTGATATTACAAATAATGACTTGCATCAAAATATGTTAAGTATATTATACTCGGATCATGAAAATTAAAAATATTATATCATTAGTCGTCGCATTAACGTTATTGGCAGGTTGCACTGGAACCAGTCCAAAGTCACAGCGCGTAAATCAATTCGCGAAAAATTTTGACTCATATTCTTCAGGAGATCAAGATCTGATTCTTGAAGGTATAATTAACAAGGGGTTTGATCCTCTTATGGTTTATATGTCTTTAGGTGAACCGGTAATTTTTTATCCAGCCGGAGATGGGGAAGGGGGAAAAGAGACCTGGATTTATTATGGTTCTTATCCAAGTGGCAAATCGGGTTCAAAAGGAAATCCGTTAAAAAACTTTAAGACGAGGAACGACCTAATTTTTTCTAATTTTGAAAAATATAAACGTTTAATTATTAACTTTGAAAAAGAACAGGTTGCCGATTTTAGAGTAACACCATTTGAATGGGAATTAGGATGGTTAAAACAAGCAGTCGAAAAAGAATCAGGAGTTACATCAACAGGTAAACCAGTTATATCTAAGCATCCGTTAAGACGCCCATCAAAAAGTGGTGAGTAATTTCAGTTAACTTAACATTCATAATTTTATTTGTTAAATCCTGAGTTGAACTGGTTACAACTCTCATGTAATTGGGAGTGTAACCCGGCCATGAGCCGTCTCGTTTATCTTCAAATAAAACTTCAACTTTTTTTCCAACATATCGAGAATAATATTTATAGCGCTTTTCTTCACTTAAACGTCGAAGAATAGCGCTTCTTTTTTGTCTTACATTTTGTGGAATAATTGATTCATTCCACTTGGCAGCAAGCGCACCCTCTCTTTCTGAATATGGAAAAACATGACAATAAGAAAATGGATTACTATTAAATAATTGGCATGTTTGATCGAAGTCATCATCTGACTCACCGGGAAATCCAACCATAATATCAGTACCAATACATATATCATTAACTTTTTTCTGTGCTAAATTTATAAAATCAGAAAATTCCTGAACGGTATATTTTCGCCTCATTTTTTCCAATATTTTATTTGAACCCGCCTGTAATGGAATATGCAGAAAAGGGAGCAACGAATGTGACGAATCAGCCATACGATCTAATAATGCAAGCGGAATAGTTGTAGGCTCAATACTACTAATTCGAATTCTATCCAATCCGGATATCTTGTTTAGATTATCAACGATTGAGGTAATATTTTTTTTATTATTATCATAAGTACCAATATTTACACCGGTTAATACGATTTCTCTGACACCTCGACATACTAACGATTTTGCTTCTGCAACTAGATTATCAAAGTCTCTGCTCCTTGCACGACCTCTGGCAAAAGGAATTATACAAAATGAGCACATAAAATCGCATCCCTCCTGAACTTTCAAATTAGCCCTTTTATTAAAAGGTATATCACCGACAAAACTCATTGAAAAATCTTCTTTATTTATTTTGTCACGAATTATTAGGGGTCGATCATTTTTACCCATATCTACATAATCGAGGATCGATAGTTTTTCTTGATTTCCAAGTATCAAATCAACTCCCGGAATATTTGAGATATCATTGGCCGCCATTTGAGAGTAACATCCAATAACAGCAATAAATGCAGTCGGATTGCTCTTTATAAATTTCCTGATAACCTGCCTACATTTTGCATCTGCCAAACTAGTTACAGTGCATGTATTAATGATACCTAAGTCTGCTTTTTCGCCAAACGGAACTAAAATATAACCGTTATTGACTAATTTTTCTTTTATATTTTGTGATTCAGCCTGATTTAATCGACATCCAAGTGTAAAGATAGATGCTCGTTTTACTTGATTCGAACTGAAGGGATATGAAATCATAAAATATAAAAATCCTAAATCTTTCTAAAGATTACAATTCGATTTGTATTGGTGCCCTTTGAACTATTGTCAATACCCCAACACTGAGCTGTCTTTGTAAAATTTTGGCTATTCACCATTATACCCACAGGCGTTAGACCGACATTTAATCCAATTTCTACAATAATTTCATCAAGATTTATTTTTCCTTTTTTAACTTCACCCACCTCAAAAGCAATATATCCATCAGTGCTTAAAATACGATAAAGCTCTTTAAAAACTTGCTGCATGTAAGATTTCCAATCATCGAGCTTTTTCAAAATAGTTATATCGAGCTGCTTAGTATCAATGCCACAAAACCAGCCGCGCAGCCAGTTGTCGCCAGAATAATTAACAACATCTAAAAATGGAGGTGATGTTACAACAAGTTTTACTGAATTGGATTTAATCTCGGGAGTATGATGCGCAGATCTCGTTATTAAACATTCTTTTTTATCAGCGCTAAATGCATTAATTGAAGATTTTTTATTCTCAAAATCAAAAATGATATTAGAATTCACATCTCTCAGCAGAGATTTACTTTTCTTTAAAATAATTTTTTTAATATCTCTTTTTTCCGGTACCTGATTTCGTTTCTCATTAATTTTTTTTTGTGCTTTTACAGATGTGGCTTGATTAGGCGGTAATGTATAAACTGAAAAAAAACCATTTGAATGTCCGGTTAATCGATTAACAGCTACCATACGAAGCCACTGATCTATGTAATCTAGTTCATTATTATTTTCTCGATTATGAAAATATTTTTTTAATGCACAAATTTCTTTCAACGTTTCAATATGATAAAACACCAGTAATTCTTCAGGGAAATCATTATCGCTTGTATTTAAATTGAGTTGTGCCAATCGATCTTTAATTTGAGATAACAGTGGTGGGTTAAGCCTAGGCTCAATTAAAATTACACTGAGAGGATTAACATCGCAACCGATAAAAACTCGATTAGATAAATGAGCTTCTAGTATTGTAGTTCCTCGACCCATAAATGGATCGTAGACAAGATCACCATCAGCCGTAAGTCTATCAATAAAAAAGCGGGGTAGTTGTGGTTTAAAACAGGCTCTATAGGAAATTTCATGTAAGCTATGTGCCGCTCTTTGTTTAGATGTCCAAAACTCGTTTATGTATCTATTAACAGAAAAATTATTATCTAAACTAAAAAGATCTATAAAAGTAGTTTTCCCAAATTCATTAAAAGATTTTAAATTATTTAAAAAATTATTTTGTAAATTCATAAAATTCTTTAACGCCTGAGATATTTTTAAATAAATTCAATACGGACTAGTTTCCAATCAAAACAACTGATTAAAAGAATTAGAGTTTATCAATAGCCTGCTGAAGTTCATTGATAGTAATATCAAACGTTATTTGGATTATATTTGTTAAATGACGAATAGTATCCCAATCATCATTTGCAGTGTCACGCTCCAAAGTCATACAAATTTCAGCGAGACGCATGCCGCCAATATTTGAACTACTACCACTTAAAGTATGGGCTTTTTTACTAATTTTATCGAAATCGGATGATTCCAATGCGGTTTTAAGTTCATCTATATTCGGTTTATATTCATCGATAAACAAAGTAAGTAAATCTTGAATAAACTCTTTGGCTTCATCGCCTAAAGTTTCCACCAATGCATCAAATTGATCGTTATCCAAAATTGGGGTATTCTCAAAATTATTAAAATTTGCATCTTGGCTGTTTTCTTCTGCGCTCATAAATTAATTTATTAAATTCAACTGTATTTGGAATAAAGAATCATCATTATCGAGCAATTTCAAGATATGATATAAATATTATTAAAAAATAAAAGTTCATTGACTCATATCCCACAAGAATCGTAAATTTTTGTTTTTCCAAACTGTCCCGGCATTATTTATGCCGATGCGTGGGGTGCGTTTTATATTTGATTTTGAAATAATCAAATTTCGATCTTCTATCCATAGTTTTGATTTTGGTGCAGCAATTGTATTGTTATTATTTTTATTAATTGACAAAGCTTTTGTTAATTTACCTGGACCAGAGATACTGCCAGCCCCTCGAATTAAAACAGCTGCAGGATAATTTCTTTGTCCTGTAACAATATTGAGCAGCCAATGAACACCATAACATAAGTAAATATACCAGAAACCTGGATCATCAAACATTATTGAATTTCGCTGAGTTTTGCCACAATGGGCATGTGAAGCTTTATCATCAAATCCATCATAAACTTCCACTTCATTGATCGGCAAAGCATATACGTGCCCATCAATATTACGGCACAGAAATTTTCCAATTATTTCTTCAGCGACTGTACTGGTTGATCGTTCAAAAAAATCTCCTGTAAGAACTGAGTCATTTTTACTTTTGACGATCATATATTGAAAATTGTATTTAAAATGATTTTAAGATAAGCAAATAGTATTAATTATCAGAAAGTTGATTGCAAATTTTAGTAGACTAAAAATAATGGCTTCACATAAATCAAAACTAACTCAGACAAGTATCGGAGATTAGAAATAATTTTATATTATGCCGCCAAATAAAAACAGTAAAGACACTGATCTATTACAACTACGCAAGAAAGGGGGATTCACTAAGGCGACAATTGTTTGTACTGCAGTCATTGATTATATAGAAAAAGTAGAGGAAAATGCAGAAAAAATAACTGGGTTATACCGTGAAGATTCAAATCGTATGTATGCGATTTGTACAATGAATAATGGAGTACTACTTCAATTTACCGGTGAAGGTTCCGTAATGGCCTTTAAAAGCCCTAACGATGCATTGGCATGTTGTTTGGAAATTCAAAATTTTCAAATCGAAAAATCCAAAGATATAAACCCGGAAGAAATCCTTCAACATCGTATTGGTCTTCACATCGATGAAGTAAAAATGTCTGGGGAAGATGTAACTGGACATGGTCTTCTTGTAGCAACAAGATTGCAGGATGAAGCCGCATCAAACAGCATCTGTCTATCTCAAGAAGTTTACGATAAAGTGTATAATAGGTTTGGCCTGGAAATTTTATTTGAAGAACCCCGTAAAGTTCGAGTTAGAGGGAAAAAATTTAATATCTATCATATACTATTAGGAGGTGCAGTTCTGGATGAAGAAAAGCCTGACTCTCATAATGATGATGATGAGTACAGTGATGCGGGTCAGGAAAGTGTTGCATTAGAAATTGATGATACATCAGCTAGTTCTACACAAAAAACTATTAAAAAAGCTCCTCCACTGATCCCAATACTAATTACTGTAGCAGTTATTTTTGTTGGGATTATACTTATATCATTGTTCAAAAGTGAGCCGGAAGTTTCACAATCAACCGCAATCGCTTCTGCTAAAATTGTAGCTGAAATACCTGAACCTGAATTGAATGATGTAGGCCAAAATGATAAAATTATATCAGAGACTGTTGCACAAACTGAACAATCAAAAATAGTAGAACTGCAAACAAAGCATAAAAGTGAAATTGAAACACCCATTAAACTGGATGATAATAGTCAAAATATAACGCAATTAGCTAATAAAAATAATAGCAGTGATGAATTAACAGTGAAACAAGATTCAGAATCAACAGCACAATTAACTCAAATTGAATCTCACAAAAATGAGATAACAACCGAGCTATCCAAAAGTGTAATAGAAAAGGATTCAGAAGTTGAATCTATATTAATTTCTGAAATAATTGATACCACAGCTGTAGCTATTCCTGAGTCAGATTCAGATAGTATTGCCAAACTAGACGCAGAAATAACAAAAACTGAAGTATTAGAAAAAACTGATGATGAAAACAAACTGGAAGAAATCCCGGAATCTGATATTTCAAGCACTGCAGTTGAAAATATTCCTGATGAAATTGTCTCCTCAAATATTGAGACCGATTTAAATACAGACAGTCAGGAATTGTCGAATGCTGAAACTAATCTAGATTCTGAAGCCGAAAGTAATATTAGTTCTGATGAAGAATCAGAAGTAAACATTTCTGAATCTGAATCTGAACCTGAATTAATTCCGGAACCTGAGTCAAGTATTGTAGAAGATATCCCAGAACCCGAGCCGGAAATCGTTGAAAATCTTCCAGAGCCAGAGGAACCGGAAATTATTGAAGATATTTCAGAACCTGAGGCTGAAATCGTAGTAGATATTCCAGTGCCAGAAATTGAAGAAGAGGTGGAAGAGGAGATTGAAGAAGAGGAAGAAATTGAAGAAGAAGAAGAAGAAGTCGAACCGACCTACGAATCGAATATTGTAAGAGATGAATTTTTTGAGCCAGATTTCGGGCCACCCGGTGATGATCACTATCGACATGAAAAATTATTAAAAAGCTCCAAGCGAATGCGAAAACTTTCAGCTTGGGTTAAATCAGGTCTCTTCCCATATGATGACAATAACCCGCTAAAATCTGTATTTTTTATGGAAAATGAACCATTTAACGTAGACGTTTGGATTGAAATTGATGGAACTATAATTATTAATACCCAATATGGGAAGACCCCTATGAAATATAACGAAATCGGTGCTAAAAACATAGGTCAATTAATTCACTCTTTAGTAAGAGATAAAACTAAAAAAGGAAAAGTTATCCCAAATGCTGCTGCTGAAGGAATGCTGGAATTTTGTCAAAAATTTGAAATGCCCGAACTAGCAGAACGAATTCGTAAAGAATTTTAATATTGACGCAGCATGTACTATTACAAAAAGTCCAGACCTATGACAAAATTACGAACATTACTAATTACAACAATATTTATAAGCGCTCCATTTCTATATGGAAATGAATTGTCTGAAGAAGAAATGGAAGTCCTCACAACTTACGGTTACATGATTGGTAAAAATGCCGGCATGCACATGAATTACGCCGATGATGAGATTGAACATATAATGAATGGGATTAAAAAGGCAGCTAATAAAGATGAAGAGCCTCAAGATTACAAAAAGCTTATTCAAAAAGCTCACACATATGTAGAAGCTAAATTTAAAGCATTTCAATTGTTAGAACGAGAAAAAAGATTAGAAGAAGCCAAACCTAACATAGAAATAGGTATAGAATTTTTTAAAAATTTAGATGAAAAACCGGACATCAAAAAAACAGCATCAGGACTTAGATATAAAATATTAAATGAAGGAACTGCTGAAATGCCTTACGGCGAAAATCGTGTAAAAATAAATTATCATGGAACTTTAATAGACGGTACCGTTTTTGATAGTTCAGTTGAGAGAGAAAAACCTGTTACACTGGCAATAAATAAAGTTATTCCAGGGTTTAGAGAAGGACTTCAATTGATAGGTAAAGGTGGAAAAATCAAACTATATATTCCATATAACTTAGGTTATGGTATAAATACCAGTAAAGTAATACCGGCAGGCTCTACACTTATCTTTGATATTGATATGCTCGATGTAATACGAGAGCCCGCAGATGAAGCTACAAAATAATTACTTTTTATAAAATCTATTTCCGAGAATCAATAACGCAGGCGTCAATACCAGTGTTAGAATAGTAGCAAACGCTAGCCCGAATGCCACCGATGTTGCTAACTGAGACCACCACTGCGTAGAAGGTGCGCCGTAAGAAATTTTCCTGTTTATAAAATCGATATTAACTTTCAAAACCATAGGTAACAGCCCTAAAATAGTAGTAACAGTTGTGAGCATCACAGGCCTTAATCTTTGTGAAGCTGTCAATAAAACTGCATTCATAGTTGATAAACCATTTTTGAAATGAAAACTGAATGTATCAATCAATACTATATTATTATTAACAACTATACCCGCTAATGAAATTACCCCTATCCCATTCATCACAATACCAAATGGCTGCTGAGTAATCAGCAAACCTAAAAATACACCCACTGTTGAAAATAAAACTGCGCTTAAAATTAAGATAGATTTATAAAAGCTATCAAACTGTGTAACGAGTATAATACTCATAATAAATAGAGCAACTATGAATGCTTTCCCCAAAAAAGCTTTTGATTCATTTTGCTCTTCATCTTCACCCTTGAACTCTACTTTTATATCAGAGGTAATACCACTTTCATCAACCAACCAGTTTTGTAAATCCTGAACAATACCATCAGGCAATACACCGTCTTTAACATTTGCAGTTATTTCAAGCTTACGTAGTCCATCTGATCTAAAGATTGAAGCAACTTTAGGCGCCGGTCTAATATCTACAAAATTCTTAATCGGAACCAACCCAACATTAGTGTTAACTTTAAGTTTTTCGACTTGGTCTAAATCTCTATTGAATGTCGGATATCGAACACGAATGTCAACTTCATCATCTGTATCGTTAGGACGATAATCAGTCACAAAAAGCCCATTAGTAACAAATTGAACGGCGCTACCAACCATTGAAATATTAGCACCAAAACGACTGGCGTTTGCCCTATCGACTTTAATTTGCCACTCGATTTCTGGAACTTGTCGTGTATCGTCAATATCAATGAGTCCCTCTACGCTATCTAGTTTATTTCGTATTTTTGCCATAGTTGGATCAAGAAGTTCAGGATATTCTGATGTAATTACTATATGTATTGGTTTACCGGTAGACGGCCCTTCTTCTTCCTTACGTTCCTGAATAACGATACCGGCTAAATCTTTTGTTGCTTCACGAATTTCGGTTAAAATTTCCTTTGCTTTTCTTCGCATACTCCAATCAGTAAATTCTATCTGTAAAATACCATGCGTATCATCAGGTATTTCTTCACCTTCAAAACGAATACCACTACGGGTATACATGGTTTTTATTCCTTCGATATGAATTATTCTTTCTTCAACCTCTTTTACCAATTTATCAATTTCTTGAATAGAAAGATTTCCTCTCATCCTAACATGCAGTGCGACACGATCAGGTTCAATGTCTGGGAAAAACTCAACTCCCTTACCAATTGAAACATATACAGAGTAAACAATAAAAAAGATGAGACAGGCACTGAATAATATCATCGAGGGATATCTCAATACAACTTTTAAAAACTTAACATAAACACCGGTAAAGCCACCAATATTTTGGATATCATTTGCTTCACTGAATGAAAGTTTTTTCATTGTTTCAGTATTAGCAGGTCCCGGTTTGCCAAAAATTGACCCTAAAGTTGGAACAAATATAAGGGCCATAAACAGCGAAGCCGTTAAAGTTGCTATTAATGTTATTGGCAAAAATTTCATGAACTCACCAATTGTTCCAGGCCAAAATAATAACGGCATAAATGCAGCCAATGTTGTTATTGTTGAAGCAATAATTGGTAATGCCATTCTTTGAGATGCTTGTAAATATGCTTGAAACCTAGGAATTCCTTCATTCATTTTCCGATCGGCAAATTCTATGACAACAATTGCTCCATCTACTAACATACCTACTGCAAGTATGAGTGAAAATAAAACCACAACATTGACTGTCATTCCCATAAACTTCAAACATAGGATACCTGTTAAAAATGATCCCGGTATCGCAACGCCTACCAATAATCCGGAACGAACACCCAATGCTCCTATGACAACAATTAGAACTAGCAAAATTGCGCTGATCATATTATTTTGCAAATCAGATAACATAATTCGAATATCTTTCGACTGATCTTGTGAAAAACTAACCTCAATTTCGTCAGGCCATTTTAGACGTTCTTGATTCACAGTCCGTTTAACATTTTCAACGGTCTCAATGACATTTTCACCCACACGTTTTTTTACTTCCAATGTTAAAGCCGGCCTTCCATTAACATATGCAAAACCAACAGGATCTTTATAAGATTTTCTAACTGTAGCAATATCACTTACTTTAATAATTTTATCACCTACTACCCTCAAAGGGGTATTTAAGATTTCTTCTACTGTTTCATATTTGCCTGGTACTTTAACAGGAAGACGTCCATATGATGAATTCATTGAACCAGCCGCAATTAGCATATTATTTTGACTAATTAGTGAAAAGACATCTACGGGTATTATATTATAAGTTTCCATTAAAGAAGGCATGATAATTATCTCGACCAAATCTTCTCTATCACCACCGATATCGACCTCCAATACTTCTGAGATTCCTTCAATTTTATCTTCAAGATCACGGCCTAGTCTTATGAGAGTTCTTTCTGGCACATTGCCAAATATATTAACTACAATGACAGGAAATAAAGCAAAGTTCACTTCATTTACTGTGGGTTCTTCGGTATCATCCGGTAATTCAGATTTAGCCAAATCCACTTTTTCACGCACATCATCAAGGGCTTTTTGTTCATCAAAACCTGCTTCAAATTCTAGTGTAACATTGGCTCGTCCCTCTGAGGCAAAAGATTTCATCTCCTTTACACCTTCTATACTTCGAAGTTCAGTTTCCATTGGCCTGATTAATAACCTCTCGGCATCTTCAGGTGATATTCCATCATGAATTATCGATACATATATTATTGGAATAGGTATATCCGGTGAAGATTCTTTGGGAATTGTGATATACGAATAAGTGCCAACACATATTAACAACGTTAGTATCATTAACACAGTTCGTTTATGTTGGAGACAATCTTCGATGATCGAATAGAGCATATTTTCCGCCGGTTATTTATTTAATTCGATATCGATATTACTGGAAGAATCATTAATCAACAAATTGCTCGGCTTATTCTCAAATTTATCGCTACCTGACTCGAGAACGGGGTTAACAATTTCATCCACTTTAACAAATTGATGTCCAACAGTAATAATTTTTACAGTTTCCGGTAATCCTGTTAACCATAAGCCATTGTCATCAGATTTCACTATCTCAGTATTTATGAATTTAACTTCATTGAATTCATTTATAATTTTGACCCCTATATTACCCAGATTATCTAGTGATAAAAGTGCAGGTGAAATTAGATGTGATTTAATAGACTCAATTGGTAAAATAATTTCACATGTAATCCCTGCATGAATTTTATTTTCTGGATTATTACTCTGCATCTCAATTGTGAAAGTTCGAATATTTTCACTCGACCGTGGTGAAATATAGCGAATTTTTCCGATCAATTGTTTTCGATCCGGAAATCTTGCCGTACACTCCTGCCCAACATAAATATTACTAATATCGTTTTCCGTTATTTCTCCGGTAATAACAATCGGATCTAAATCGATTATTTCTGCTACCACATCTCCAACTTCCAAATAATCACCTATCTCAACATAACGGTCATTGAGAATACCATTGAATGGAGCGGATATTTTTGTATAATTAAAATCAAGTGTTATTGATTTTAATTGAGAAATGGCAGATTCCAAATTTGCGTTGGCTTCTGCTAGTTTACTTTCAGATAAAAACTCACTTTCAGATAGTATTTTTGCTGCTTCATATTCAATTTTACGTTGTGACAAAATAGCTTTAGCCTGATTAATTTTTTCTTCACGATCGTTTATCTCAATTTTGATAATTAAATCACTTTCTAAAATTTCAATTCCTCGTTTGTCCGAAACGAACTCAACTTTACCATTAGTTTGTGATTTTAATAACACTTCTCTTGATGGTGCAGTTTGAGCATAAACTATAACTTCACGATCTATAATTGTTGCCGTATAGTTTTTTACTCTGACACTGAATAATTCTTTATGATTTCTTTTACTGATTCGTTCAGCACTAATGGATTCATTATCATGTATCAATAAACCGGACAACAGCCATATTATTAATATAAGTGAAATTAAAAATGCTATAAAAACAGGTCTAAACATTTAGCGTAAAATTTTATACATTATGTGGTGTTCAGTTTTTAATATGAAAAATATTATTAAATTTATAAAGTGTAAGATAAACAGATCATAATTATTACAATTTATGCACAATAAACTTTTCTTTTACTACTGAAATCTGATCCCTTACTTCAGTTGCTTAATCAAATCTCTCTGTTTTAACAACATTTTGAAGCCTTCTTTCCAACAGTTTAATTTGTTTTCTCTGTAATTCTGAAGTTGAGCAAATACCTTTATTTGGAATCTTCCCCATATGAGTAGATCCAGAATGAATCCTGCTGAGAAGTGGTTCTAAAATATCTTTGAAAACATCATAACAATTATGACATCCAAGTTTAATGGTTTTTTCAAACTCAACTGTAGAAATTCCACACTGCTCGCATTTTATTGAGGAGCGTAGATGAAGTGAATTAATTTTACCGGAGTCAATTAGCCCATAACCTTCTGAATCTAACAGTTCTGAACAGTTCGCACAACTATCACAAAAGCAATTATATTTCACCCGATTGCTTAAAACAGAAGATACAAATATAGTCGCATTAGATCCGCATAAATCGCATTTTATTTTTAAGCCCATACTAAATAATTTCAACATTAGAAGAATTTAATGATATTTCTAAAGTTTAACGTTTAGATACATAGATTAAGTTAATTTATTATAAAATAAAAATAAAAATAATGTTAATTTTTACATAAATGTTGATTGTTTCAAATTATTGCCGATTATATACTAATAATTATAACTACACACACTTATTTTATATTTATATCATTTAAATACTTTGGGGTTAAAAGACTAAGCTAAAGTAGAAACGCGGCGGGCTGTCTTGGGGTAGACGAGCCCGCCTTTTTTTTAGATCATATTAACTCAATCTAAAATCATTATTAGCAGAAAAAGAATTATCATCCTATTAGAGTATCTGCCATAAGAAATTTCCGAAATAAATGAAACGTGTTGTACCTAACGTAATCGGTAGAATTTAAATTTGTAGTCAAAAAGCAATTCGCAAAGAACCCACATTCTCTAATTTAAACTTCTTTTTGGAAGTTTATTTTAGCAGATGCTCTAAAACCAATCGACAGATTAATAATATAGAAGTTGATAATAACTCTGAGAACTAGTAATTAATCTAACCTTTGAACCATATATGGCGTTACTGAAATTTATCAGTATGAATATTACGTGCATCTCTAATCCAGTAAAGTGGTCGATTTTGTCCTTGTTCAAAAATTCTCCCAATATATGTCCCTAATATTCCAATACAAAATAACTGTAATCCAGAAAAGAAGAACAGTAATATTATTATTGATGTCCATCCCGCTTCAACTTTATCCGGAAAAATTACGTAGACAGTAATCGAAATAGCGAGGTAAATAAGACTAAATCCCCACAATAATATTGAAATCCAGGATATTAACTTAATCGGGCTAGTCGAAAAGCTGACAACAGCATTTAATGCAAGCCTTACCATCTTTGAAAAAGGATATTTTGTTTTACCGGCAAACCGCTTATCACGATCATATTTCACAACACATTGCCGAAAGCCAACATTGACAAAGAGGCCTCTCAGAAATCGATGCGGTTCTCTATAATTTTTAATAGCATCAAGTACGGGTTTAGTAAATCCCCTAAAGTCTCCGCAATTTTCTATGATACCATCATTTGTGAGAAAATTAATAATTTTGTAAAACAGCCAAGCAGTAAAAAGCTTGAATCTTGACTCACCCGATCTAATTTTTCGCTGCGCATGAACTATATCAAACCCTTCTTTTGCCTTCAATATCATTTCTGTAATAACTTCTGGAGGGTCTTGAAGATCTGCGTCAATAGTTGCTATAAAATCACCATTAGCATAGTCAATTCCAGCAGTAATTGCATTTTGATGACCTCTATTACTTGCTAAATGTAATACTCTTACTCTCTGATCAAGTTCTGCTATTTTATTTAATTTATTCTCGGTTTTATCAACACTCCCATCATTGATAAAAATAAATTCATACTTAATTTCTGAAATTTTATCAGTGATATTTTGAATCCGTTTATAAAATTCATCAATAACTGTATCTTCATTAAAACAGGGAATGACAATACTGACCAATTTTATCTGCATTTACCTAATATGATCCAAAATTTAATAAAATTAAAACAAATATGATATCTGATTAATCATAATTTAAGAATTATATACAATCGATACAAATAATAAAGCAATTACTATATAATATCCAAATCTGTAGTAGTTAGTAATGAATGTTTTTTGTGTAAATTTTTGAATTTATTATTCAGACAATAAGGTATCCTAAAAAACGTTATTAAATATTCTACTTTTTAAAATCTATAGTACAATATTTTTTAATAACAAATTATTCTTCAATTATTTAATATATTAAAAAATAATTTTAATTTTTAAAATTCTAATGATTTTATATAATAAAACTAAAACTATTTATAATTTTTTTAACTGTTCTTATAATTTTTAGCAGAAATATTTTTATTTTTTCAAACATAGCTTCATACTTATAATTAAAAAATCCTATTAGAAATTTTTAATTTTTTATCGATCAAGTGTGAAATTTATAAAACAAAACTTCTAAATACTAATCAACACTTCTAACGATACAATAAATCCAAGTAACGCTTTATTATTATTTAAAAAGTATTTTGATATTTAAAAATAGCACCCCTTCGTTCCCTTTCCACATAAGGGTTCTCGAGCTTAAATACAAAATATAAAATTAGATAAGTATTAGATTTATACAATTAACAATTATGAGAAATATAATTAATGTCCTTAATTAACAACTATTGTTTAAATTTAAAATTGAGCGTAATTTTCATACATTATTCTATTTATAATATTAGGAAAACTATAAAATAAACAGGTAAATACTATTTTTTACTAACGGTTATTTTTTAATAAAATTTTGGGTGATTCTAAAAATTCCAAAATTGATTTTTATCTTGATTAGCAAAACAAAATTCTATTTAAATTACCTTATAAGATTTAAATCAAAGTGTTATCATACTACATATTAAAAATTAAGTAACGTTTTAAGAAAAAGTTTAAAATTATTTTTTTTAGGTTCAGTTTAAAAATCAATAAGAAGTTTTAGACCAAAAAAATTCACTATTATATAGTTTATAAGTTTTTAAGATAATTGAGAAAAATATTTTCAAGATAAACTCAAACAGACTAAACCATAAACAGAAATAACAATGGCTAAAAGTAAGAAAAGCGTGAAGAAAGTGGCTAAAAAGAAGGCTCCGGCTAAAAGATCAGCCCCAGCTAAAAAGAAAGCAGTAGCTAAAAGAGCACCAGCTAAGAAAAAAGCTGTAGCTAAAAAAGCTCCGGCTAAAAAGAAAGCTGTAGCTAAAAGAGCTCCGGCCAAGAAGAAAGCTGTAGCTAAAAAAGCTCCGGCTAAGAAAAAAGCTGTAGCTAAAAGAGCTCCGGCTAAAAAGAGGAAAAGATAGAAAAAACTATAATAACTACCTCGATAATAAAGTTTAGAGTTGTAAATTTTTAATCACCCTACTTTGTTTGCTTTCATTAAATATATTGAAAGCAATCATTGAAAAGTATGGAAGATTACGACACTAAGTTATCATCGTGGGCTAAAAATATCTCTCCTTCACCGACTTTAGCAATTACTGCTAAAGCTAATGCTCTTAGAGCAGCAGGTAACGATATCTGTAGTTTTGGTGCAGGAGAGCCTGATTTCGATACTCCTGATTTCATTAAGGAGGCATGCATTAATGCCTTGCAATCCGGAGCTACAAAATATGCTCCGGTTGCGGGTATTAATGAATTACGATCGGCATTAGCACAAAAATTTTCGTCAGAAAATAAGATTCCAAATGTAATTCCTGATCAAGTAGTCGTCAGTCCTGGCGGAAAATT
Source organism: Opitutales bacterium (assembly GCA_021772565.1). GTDB lineage: Bacteria > Verrucomicrobiota > Verrucomicrobiia > Opitutales > JAJFLR01 > JAJFLR01. The sequence goes on from JAJFLR010000058.1 coordinate 19,521, forward strand.
TTCATGTTACCTGGCACTTTTAGCAACGTGCAATGAAGGTGATGAAGTAATAGTTCCCGTACCGTATTGGGTAAGTTATCCTGAAATTGTAAAATTAACTGCTGCGACTCCAATATTTCTTCAAGCTGATAAGTCAGCCAATTTCAAAATAAGTGCAGCTCAGTTTGAAAATGCTATAACCGCTAAAACTAAACTTCTAATTTTAAACAGTCCCTCAAATCCAACTGGTGCTGTTTATACACGAAAAGAATTAGAAGACATTGTTGAAGTAGCATTACGAAATAATATTCTAATTTTGTCTGACGAAATCTATGAGTATCTGGTTTATGATGATGCTAAACATTATAGCCCGGCAAGTTTTGATAATAAAGCTGCTTCGATTGTGATTACAGCGGGAGGATTCAGTAAGTCTTTTTCAATGACGGGTTGGCGACTTGGTACTGTCGTAGCTCCTCTAGAGATAGCTAAAGCAATATCAAAATTGCAAAGCCAGACGACGAGTAATGCGACAACATTTGCTCAGTATGGGGCACTTGCGGCATTAGAAAATCCTGAATTGGCCAAGAATACCATTGTTGAATGGAGAAATACTTTTAACAAAAGACGTTTAAAAATGTGGGAAATTTTAAATACTATAAAGGGAATTGAATGCATGAGATCAGAAGGCGCATTCTATCTATTTCCGTCAATTGAACAAACTGGTCTTGATTCTTCGACTTTCGCTACTCGTCTGCTCGAAGAAGAAAAAGTTGCAGTGGTTCCCGGAGTAGCATTTGGCGATGATAGTTGTATTCGCTTAAGTTATGCTACATCCGATGATGTTATAGATAATGGCCTAAAACGCATAGCTTCCTTTTGTAATAAAATCTTGAAATAAAACAGTATTGCAATTTCATGTGCAAAAATAAATCTTCAACAATTATCATCGAGGATAACCATTTTAATACACAGAATTTATGACTAATAACATAGGAGAAAAAATAACGATTGAAAATGGGGTACTCAATGTTCCCGATCAACCAACAATTCCATTTATTGAAGGTGATGGTATTGGCCCGGATATTTGGTCAGCATCAAAAAGAGTTTTAGATGCTGCTGTTGAAAAAGCATATAGTGGAAAAAGAAAAATTGATTGGCTAGAAGTACTAGCGGGACAAAAAGCTTATGATCAAACAAAATCATGGTTACCCGATGAAACATTATCTAAACTTCGAGAATATTTAATAGGTATTAAAGGCCCATTAACAACACCTGTTGGCGGTGGGATGCGCTCTCTAAATGTTGCATTGCGACAAGAACTCGATCTCTATGTTTGCCTGAGACCTGTTCGTTACTTCAACGGTGTACAAAGTCCGGTTAAAAAACCGGAACTTGTCGATATGGCAATCTTTCGGGAAAATACTGAAGACATCTACGCCGGCATAGAATTCAAAGAAGGCACAGACGATGTTAAAAAGCTAAAATCGTTTATCGAAGAAAATTTTGCTGATCGTTATAAAAAAATTCGCTTCCCCGACTCAGTTGGCATTGGCATCAAACCAGTTTCTAAAGAAGGCACATCAAGACTAGTCAAAGCAGCTATACAATATGCCATCGATCAGGGACGTAAAAGTGTCACACTCGTCCACAAAGGAAACATCATGAAATTTACCGAAGGATCATTTCGCGACTGGGGTTACGAATTGGCCGAAACAGAATTCAATGCAAAACCGTACGAGGGAGGAGATTGGCGCGTACTCGATAATGGAATAATTATTAAAGATGTTATTGCTGATGCATTTTTACAGCAAATCCTAACACGACCAGCAGAGTACGATGTTGTCGCAACTCTTAATTTAAATGGCGATTATATTTCAGATGCACTGGCAGCACAAGTGGGTGGCATCGGAATTGCACCAGGAGGTAATATAAATTACAGCACCGGTCATGCAATTTTTGAAGCAACTCACGGCACAGCTCCAAAATATGCCGGTCAAGACAAAGTTAATCCTGGATCAGTTATTTTATCCGGAGAAATGATGTTAAGATACTTACACTGGAATGAAGCAGCAGATCTAATCATCAAAGGCATAGAAAATGCCATTGGACATAAAACTGTCACCTACGATTTGGCACGTTTGATGGATGACGCTACAGAAATAAAATGTTCTGAGTTTGGTGACGCGATTATCAAGAATATGTAATTCAGCTAACTGTCTTGGTTAAAGTATAGCGAATTCGATAATCGCATAATTTAATTACAAAAATTGGGTGGGGACGACTGTCCGTTCGGCTGAGCTCACGGCCGAAGCCCAGTCGACCGCGAATTCACTTCAATATCACGGCCGAACGGAGATGCATCATTACCAAAATTATTGCGCCGAGTTTAAAACTCAACAACCGGATCAACATCTAATTCATAATCGACATTTTCGTAACCGAAACCAAACAATTTTAAGAAATCAGATTGATAACCGGCAAAGTCAGATAACTCATCCAGCGTGTCAGTTGTAATTTTCGTCCAAATTTTAGCAACCTCTTCTTGCACATCAGCTCGCATCTCTAAGTCGTCAATTCTAACGCGGCCTAGTTCATCCAGTTCTAAATTTGAATTATTATAAAGCTGAGAATTAAACAGACGATAAATTTGCTCGATACAGCCTTCATGCAGCCCTTTTTCTTTCATCACTTTAAACAAAATAGAATTGTAAAGCGGCACAACCGGTATAGCGGAACTCGCTTGAGTTACTACAGCTTTATTTATCGAAACAATTGCCCTACCCCCAATCTTCTTTAGACGTTCATCAATTTTTAGAGTAGAATTATTTAAATCTTCTTTAGCTTTTCCAATCGTGCCATTGGTATAAATCGGCCACGTTACTTCTGGACCAATATAAGAATAGGCTAAACCAGTAGCTCCCTCAGCAATCACTCCGGCTTTATCGAGTGCATCGATCCACATTTCCCAATCTTCGCCACCCATGACAGCTTTTGTAGAATCAATATCTTCCTGAGCTGCCGGCTCAATTGCGATTTCAAAAATTTCTTTCTTATCTGTGTTTAAAGATTTTGAGTTAAATGTTTGTCCGATCGGTTTAAGTTCCGATTTGAAAACTTCCCCTGTTTTTGGATGTGTCCGTCTTGGTGACGCCAAGCTATAAATAATTAAGTCAACTTGTTGCAGATCCTGTTTAATCAATTCGATAGTTTGATTTTTTATCTCGTCTGAAAATGCATCGCCATTAATACTTTTAGCGTATAATCCCTCAGCATGCGCTTTCTTTTCAAAAGCAATAGAGTTATACCAACCCGAAGAGGCTGGTTTTCCTTTCAGTGAAGGACGTTCATAGAACACACCGATAGTAGATGCACCACAACCAAATGCACCGGCGATTCGAGTAGCCAATCCATAACCTGTGGATGAGCCAATGATAAGAATATTTTTGGGGCCGTTACCAATAGCCCCCTGACTTTTCACATAATCAATCTGCTCTTGAATATGAGAATCACAGCCATCAGGATGCGATGTGACACATACAAATCCTCTTATTTTAGGTTTAATAATCATAATATTTAAAAATTAACTTTTATCAATAAACAGCAATAAATACTTTAGGTGACTTATTTATCTTATTTTGAACAGTAAATTTCAAGTTTTAGATCACCATTATGCCTAATTCTGTTTTTATCAATTTCTCGGGGGTATAGTGGGAGTAAAAACAATTTCAATTAATTTTTGATAAACCACTTATTTCCACTCATTGGCACTAATTTTAATTGGAATCTAAAGTCTAAGGTAACTACCTAGCACGAAGAGGTCAATGTCGTTACGACAACAAACCGGGATACCTCAACAAAAAGACGGGTTACCGCAGACAGCATTAAATAATGCATCAAAGACACGGTGTCCTTGCTTGATAGCTGTTGAGATATAAGAACGATTGCGGGCGAATATTCGAACGCCTTCCCAAGTACGGAAACATCCCGATATTTTTTGTTGCACTTTTACCATGCGGATATCTCTTTCGGCTTGATTGTTTGTAAAGGGCACTTCGGTGTTTTCGATAAATCTCAACACACTGTCTCGATGGAGTTCAAATC
>JAJFLR010000059.1 GCA_021772565.1 Opitutales bacterium
GATTTGAACTCCATCGAGACAGTGTGTTGAGATTTATCGAAAACACCGAAGTGCCCTTTACAAACAATCAAGCCGAAAGAGATATCCGCATGGTAAAAGTGCAACAAAAAATATCGGGATGTTTCCGTACTTGGGAAGGCGCTCGAATATTCGCCCGCAATCGTTCTTATATCTCAACAGCTATCAAGCAAGGACACCGTGTCTTTGATGCATTATTTAATGCTGTCTGCGGTAACCCGTCTTTTTGTTGAGGTATCCCCCGGTTTGTTGTCGTAACGACATTGACCTCTTCGTGCTAGGTAGTTACAAATTTCTTAGCTTAAAAAGTGTATCGGCTAGTGCACTACCAGAATATTTCAAAGGAGGATTTGGGTCTATTGAACGTCATCTCTTTGCTTATGGTTGGGTGTTGGATGAGACTTATCGCGTCGCTTACTCACATCGATTTAATTATTATAGTTCACGAGAACATGATATAATTGCTACAAGTCCAAATGGAGATCTTAATGGTACAAATTTGAACTGGGAACAATATGATAGTTTAGGACTCGGTTGGGTTTTACCTGGTATTGCACAAAATAGTGGTGGTAGAAGTTGGATGGCGTTCAGGCCAGATACAAGAGTTACGCCATCAAGAGCAGTTTATTGGGATGCATATGCTGCTCACTTTACATATAATAGTATTGCTTTAAGTAACAATAATAGAAGAAATAATTTTATTGGTAGTGGATGGATCACTGTAACTAACGAGCTTATGCTAAAAGATTTGGCAGTACGGGATTCTGACTTTGATGGTTTAAGTGACTATGAAGAAATAAAGTTTGCGTTAGCTTCGACTGTTTCGAGTGGTACAGCATCTCTGAGTGTATCTGATAATAGTGTTGATTCTGAAAGTACTCTGTTGCAAAACCCAGTTGAATCAACATTACTTATTACAGCTGAAGATGCAGTTCGTTTAGCAGAAGATGAATCTTCTATTGAAGCTGAACCGGATATTACCAATGCAACAGAAGAAAACAATATAGCTATTGCCGCAGCAGCAATATCAAATGGAAATGATTTTGATGGTGATGGAGTTACTGATATTGTAGAAATCCAGCAACACAGTGATCCAACTGATCCAACTGACCATAAGCCTCACTTTCCGGAAGAAATTGCTATTATTAAATTTGGCATAGAAGCTCTAGGTGGTAATGCTCAAATTATTCCCTATACGAATCAAGTAACTGATGCTGCTAGAGGCGTCAGAGTGCTCAATCATTTTGACCCTTTCCCTAAAAGCCGAGACCGTTATGTAACCTCCGAGTCACATTTGCGCAAAGGGAAAAAATACTTCTTGGCTCTAGGAATGGAAGATCAAACCGGTACTACCAATTATGGATGGATTTTTAATTTGGGATTATCTGATACTGAAACTAAAATTCATATTCCTAATCAGTTTTTTAATCGCTTGGGGTTGTATTCCCCGCCGCTTGCGGCGTATCATATGTGAACTTGAACTCTTCTAATACCCCGCTGCTTGCGGCGGGGATCTTTATTTATAGATGAAAATAACGAGATTAGGCTTTTACATTTATCTTCTAGCCCAGTCCAAATTTATATTCATGGGGTTAGTTTTTCCGAAATGAGTCGCGAAGATAAACTTAATAAAGGTCGTATTATATTAATGAATGATGAGAGTGATACCGATCTGATTGAAATTCCGATAAAAGCCGGCCCTCATGACCTGCCTGGTGGTAGATTAACTCTTTCGCGAAATAATGCAAAAATCAATGTTTACCGAGATAAGAATAAATCCGTTAGTATACTGACAACAAACGACACTTATACTTGGAGTAATCTAAGCACTATTCCAGCCAGCATCTGGGTAGAAGGAATAACTGAAAGCACAACTGACCGCGGTACGGAACTAACTCTGGAACTCGCTGATATTAATAATCTGACGAGCCGCGATGTGATGAAGTTAACTATTATTGCAGCAAAAGTAGATATTAGAACTGATTTTGATTATAATTTAAATTTGGGTTATAGTTATACAGATGCTAATGGTTTTGAAGATACGGTTGGTCCATTGCTTTTTCCAACGATGCGGCATGATATTTTCGCTTATGTCGCTGAAGGACAATCATTCGCCATAATCTCATATTTTAGTTTTTACGCATATAAAAGTAAGCGTAATTCGCCTGATTCATCTAGAACCTTAACGATTCGAGAAAAAATAAAGCCCAATATTGTGAGCAAGGGCATTAGTTTTTTAACTAAACAGCATAAGGAAACAGTTGAGGAAAGAAGATTAAAATCTGTTAGGAATAAACTAGGCAAGGATCTTGATATAGTTTCTAAAGAACAGATGAAAAATTATATTGCCAGCATGAATGAGCCAATAGATTTTTATGGTAAGGTTATCGATCAAAATAACAATCCTCTAAAAGACGTCAAAGTCTTGTTCAAGATTCGAAAAAATGTTTTTCAGCCATTAGCACTAGTCGGTGTAGGTAAAGATTTTGAACGTATTGTTACTGAAACTGATGCACAGGGGCTTTTCAAACTTGAGAGTGCAGAAGGCGAAACTTTGGGATTTGATTTAGTAAAGGAAGGGTTTCGAGTTTCGAGTAAAGGTAAACGTCGATACATAGTTAGTGGTTTTAATATGAAGAAAGATTTTCCTAAATCTAGTCCAAATAAACCAATTATTTTTACAATGTGGAAGAAGCTGGAGTCACAAGCACTAATTTTCATGATTACGATTATGGCATACCTTATGATGGTACGCCAACTATTCTTAACTTGAAAAAAGGTAGGAGAAAAGAAGGTGAAATAAAAGTCACACTGGAGCGAAATCCAAAAAAAATGGTGACGTATCAGGATAAATATGACTGGGAGCTAAAGATCGAAGCGATTGAGGGAGGTATACAAAGAAGCAACGATGTGTTCATGTACTTAGCCCCTGATGACGGATATTATAAGCAGATTGAAATAAGTTATAAAAAAGATGAAAAGAATTGGAAACGAGATGAAATAGTCCACTTTTATTACAAAAGTGACAAAGGTGATATGTATGCAAGAGTGACTCTTAATTTTCGAACCGGAAATCCAGGGCCGAAAACAGGAATGACATTCACTGCATACGTTAACCCAAATGGTTCACCCAATCTAGAGTATGATGTTTTTAAAGCAATCAATCTAAATTAACTTATTATAAACTTTAACTATTGAGAATTCTTAAATAGTTGATGTTCGTGATAGCTAAATTTTTTTAAACTTTATTTATATTAACCTTGACGCTTAATTAGGCGTGATAAATAATGTAGCCCATTATCACGTAGATTATATAAATTTCAAAATTAATAACAAAAAATTAGCTTAAAGATGCATAAAACAAATTATATTAAATTATTAGCGGGTCTATCAATATTTTCATTAATATCGACAATATCCTACGGACAAGTTACTCAAGTCGTCACTGTTACAGCTAGTGTAGCTGCCGGAACCTCTACACTTGTTGCGTCACCAACATCTGTTGATTTTGGTTCGTCAGCCCTGACTGCTGCGGTCAATGATCATCGTCATTCATCTGGTGTAGTATCACTCGACTATTTTGCAGCAAATGCACCGTGGTCTATCAAGGTTTATACTACACGTACCGACACACTATCAGGTTTAGTTAATTCTACTGATAATGCAATTCCACTTAAAGTAAATGTTGGAACCGGTGGCACGGCACCATTTGATGATCCTGAAGTTGATACGGCCTGGTCAGGTACAGAAGCTCAACTCAAGTTTTTTAGTGTTTTTGACGATGGAACTGTAGACACTGTAAATGGTGGAATCTTTTTTACCAAGTTAGCTAGTTCTGCAAATGAAAATCCAGCAGAAGATGCCAGCTTTCAATTTATTTTTGCTACTGATGTTGCTGGTGCAGCGGCTGGAGCTTATACAGCTTCAGTTACAATTGAATTAGCAATTGAATAATTAAAATCATATCTATTTATCACTTAAAATCCCTCGCATTTCAAATGTGGGGGATTTTTTTGTTTATGTTTTAATCTATAATTGGGAAAAAGTATTTATTAATAATTTCCTGGATTTTTAAATTGAAAATTTTTAAACAAAATCGATCTTTCGGATATGATCCAATTTTTGCATGGTTTTGCATTGTTCCGCTAATAATGGGCAGTTGCTTACTATATGCAGGCGGATTTACAACCAGTATTGAAGCGGGAATGGCTTTTTTGGATTGGCCACTCTCTAACGGGTCAATTAATCCTGATGGATGGACTGAGATTCGAGACATGCGCGCCGAACATAGTCACCGTCTATTAGGCATGGCTGTCGGGTTACTCGGAATAATTTTAGTTTATTGGACATGGCTTAAGGAAGGCAGGGAATGGGTGCGTAAGCTAGCTCGTATAACATTATTAATCATCATTTTGCAGGGAGTATTGGGAGGTGCTCGAGTACGTTTTGATAAATTAAATATATTTGTAGAAAATAATTTTATAGCGACAACTTTTGCTATATTACATGCGGTAGGTGCTCAAATTGTTATTTGTCTATTAGTTGCTATCGCAGTTGCATGTTCAAAGAAGTGGTTTGTAGATAAAGCACTACCGAATAACTCTGTTTCAAAAAGTCTGCAAACTTGTGGAGTAATTACATGTATAATTATTTTTTTGCAAATTTTAATAGGTGCAATCATGCGACATGGCGAAGCAGGTTTAGCAATATTTACATTTCCATACTCAACTGCGGAGGGAACATGGATTCCCACATTTTGGAATTGGGCCATAATAATAAATTTTTCACATCGAGTCGGTGCTATAATTTGTTTCGTTTCAATTTTAATATTTGTTTCAAAAATCTGGTTCAATAAAGAGAGCAGTCAACAGTTATCCAAGTATACAATACCGCTGGTAATATTTTTATTTTTGCAAATTCTGATTGGTTCTTTGGTAGTTGTAACAAGATTAAATGAACATGCTGCGACGATTCATCTACTGATTGGTGCTTTTTTGCTTGCGAGTTGCTGGATGCTGACTTTCTTAACATTTAGAGTAAATGATTTGAGCAAACAATAACATACGGCTAACTTATTTTTTATTTGATGATATAGGAATATAATCAATTATTTTTAAATAAATGGAATCTTCAACAACACAGATTGATTATAATGGCAAAACACAGCAGGGTGTTTTTTTTAAAGATACTGTAAATCGTAAAACTTTAATTAAAGGTTACTTTGAACTCACAAAACCTCGTTTAAGTTTATTATCGGTTATTACAGCACTTGTCGGTTACATTGTAGCACTACCTCAACAAGATATGGTAGTTCTCCTCAGTTTAATTTTTGGAACATCATTAGCTGCAGGTGGCTGTGGTGTATTGAATCAATGGTGGGAAAAAGATACCGATTCAGTTATGGTGCGAACGAAAAACCGTCCAATACCCTCTGGCGAGGTTAATCCCACAGAAGCATTATTATTTGGTATAGTGCTTTGTGTTATAGGTGATATTATTTTGTGGTATTTTATAAATCCACTTGCTGCAACATTGGCATTAGCAACTGAAGTTTTATACATATTAGCCTATACTCCACTAAAAAAATATTCACACTGGAGTCTTGAACTGGGTGCTATTCCCGGAGCTTTACCACCGCTAATCGGTTGGGCCGCTGCCGAAAGTAATATTTCATTTCTTGGGTGGGTTCTTTTTTTTATTTTATTTTGTTGGCAAATTCCACATTTTTTGGCTTTGGCCTGGAAATATCGTGAGGATTATAAAATTGGTGGTTTTCCAATGTTAACAGTGATTGACTTAACAGGTGTCAGAGCCGGTAGACAATCTCTGATATTTACGATTTTATTATTTGTTAGTAGTTTAATACCTTACTTGAAAAATTATACAACTGGTTTTTACGCGGTGATTGCTTTGCTGACTGGAATTTGGATATTAGTGCAAGCAATTCAATTTAGTATAAAATCAAAAAGAGATAATGCTGCTGGAAAATTATTTTTTACATCTATCGCGTATTTACCAATCTTATTAGGAGCATTGGTTATAGATCGATGGTTGCTAATGTAATTTTTATTTTTAGCTAATATTAATAAATGAGAAAATATATTCTACTGCATGTTGAAATACTGGACAAAATTAATAAAACTTTTCTCTCTCATTTTTCTTCAACTTTGTTAACGACCATTTTTATTTTTAATTTCAGTTATTTAGCTGTAAGTAGTAGCGAATATTTACATAACGCAGAAATTAAAAATAAATGTATTCAGACTAGACGGATCTTAATAGAAGAAAATGCTGATTGGAATTTTAGCCGTGTAATAATAAATAGCAAAATTTCACTTTTAACAAATGAGCTGAATTTATTGAATGAAATTGTTTCTGATTCTAAGTCAGTATTGGACGAAGATGGTTTATATAATATTGAACTGAAAAATAAAATTCAAGCTGCTTTAGATACTAGAAGAGCTATTGATAATAGCTTATCGCAGTTTGAAGATAGAATTTTAAAGCTGAATATCTATTTTCCGTATCCATTAAGAAAACAAATTGAGCCAATGTTTTCTAAATTTAATTCCCAAAGTAATGACAATAAATTGAATACAAATGATCGTTTGGCTAACGTTTTAAATATCCTTAATTCTATAAACTCTTTTAATAATAAAATAACCGTAACTAACGAGATTCTGAAAATGCCACATGGCAAGAATGCATTGGTTAAGACGCTCTATGTAGGATTAGCACAAGCTTATTTTGTTGATTCTACATTAAGTTTTGCTGGTGTTGGAAAACCTGCTGAAAATAAATGGACCTGGGATTTTAAGAATGATTTAGCTAAACAGATTGTAAAAGCTGTCTCCATCGCTGACAAAACAATGAAACCGGCTTCTTTCGTATCACTGCCGGTTACAATAACTAAATAGGCGAAATTATGAGTAAACTTATTTTAAGTCTAGTTTTCGTAAATATTTTCTTATTTATTTGTTCGTTAGGTAATGCTGATGTGAATCTAAATAATATCGACGAACTAAATTTTAAACTTAATCAGTACAGAAATAATATTTTCACAGAAAAAATACAATTAGACAAAAGTTTTAATTTGATTGAAAAAACTGTTGTAGAGAAGAGAAAATTAGCAAGCAGACTCCAGACTTCAGATGAAAAACGACAAATAGAATTCAGGAATTTAGAGAATCAGTTGTCAGAAATTACCAGTTTAAATCTAGCTACAACTAAACTAATAGATACCTATTTTAATCAATTTAAACAAAAAGTTCATATATCAGAAAGACAACATTACGATCAAAATTTAAAACTGCCTGTAAATAATAATTTAGAAAACAAAATTAAAATAATCGAAACTTCACTTGATCGAATTGAAAATATTATTGGTGGATATTCATTTGAAGGTAAAGCGATTGATGAACAAAGGGGAATTGAAAATGGCAATTTTGTTTTAATTGGTCCCATAGTATATTTCTCCAGCCATGAGAGTAATAGCGTTGGCTTAGCAGTTGAAAAAATTGGCTCAAATTATGTGTCTTTGAAAAACATTCACCCTGATTTCACTTCTGAAATTCAACAACTAGCAGAAACCGGTTCAGCATTGCCAGCTATGGATTTAACTCTAGGTGATGCGTTGAAATTTAGTTTGATGAAAGATTCATTATTGATGCATATCAAAAAAGGAGGGATTGTTATTTATCCAATTATTGGGCTCTTTTTAGTTACATTAGTTGTTTCAATAATTAAGTTTATTAGTCTGCGATATGATGGTATAACCAGCGAATTGACTACAGAACTGATTTTTGAGAAACTTACTAAAAACAAACAGGATAAAGTCACTAAATCTGAAAATAAAATTAAAGGGCCAATCGATAAAATGATTTCTGTTGCTGTTAATAATATTGAATGTAAAACTGAAATCGTTGAAAATTTATTATACGAACATTTACTGATAGCGCGTGATAAATTAACACGTTATTTATCATTTATTGCTGTTACAGCAGCCGCGGCACCATTGTTAGGGTTACTTGGTACTGTTGTTGGCATGATAAAAACTTTTAAACTGATATCGATTTTTGGTACTGGTGACGCTAGAGCATTATCTACTGGAATTTCTGAAGCATTGATTACTACTGAATTTGGTCTTATAATTGCGATCCCGACAATTTTGATTTATTCTTTGCTATCAAGAATGGCTAAATCTATCCTATCTAAAATGGAGATAGCCTCAAACTCAATTATTATAGCACTAGATAAATATAAAATTAATCAGAATGTCTAGTTTACTGAAAAACAAAATTTCAAATGACCTGCAGTCAGATGTCTGTGAAATTAATATTTCACCAATGATTGATATGGTTTTTATATTATTAATATTTTTTATTGTTACTACAGTATTCGTTGAAGAACCCGGTGTTGAAGTTGCAAGACCTACAGCATATTCTGCTCAGCCTCTGTTGAAAAACAGTATTCTTTTTGCTATAACTAACGCAGAGCAAGTTGTTTATGGCGGACATGAAATTAGTGTAAATAGAGTGCGTTCAATAGTTAAGCGAATTACTCAAAAAGAGTCGACTCCAGTAATTCTCCAAGTAGATCATGCAGCTAACTCCGGCTTAGTAGTTCAAGTAATCGACGAAGCAAAACTTGGGGGGGCGAATACTATTAGTATCTCTGCTGATGTTGACTACTAAATCAAAAACAAATATTTTGTAACCTCTCTTAATTTTGTTTGTTTATGTAATGTGTATTCTATTAACTATTCTAACTTATTTTAAAAATGAGTATTAACAAACGTGGGTTTTCCATTATCGAAATCTTAATTGTACTAGCTATTATTGCATTGCTAGCTGGAATAGTTGTTACAAATTTTACTGGAATTTTTGGGGGAGCTCAAGAGCAGGCAACTGAAACAGTGGTTAAACAAAGTTTTGAAACTCCGTTATTAAAATTTAGAATTGATACCGGCAGCTACCCAAATACATCAGAAGGGCTTCAAGCTCTTATAAAAGCTCCATCAGGTAAATCTAAAAAGTGGAAGGGCCCTTATTTAAAGGAAAATCAAATACCTCAAGATCCATGGGGAAAGCCTTATCAATATAGATTTCCGGGCGTTAAAAATACTAATAGTTTTGATCTTTGGTCATTTGGCCCTGATGGCGTTGAAAGTGCCGATGATATTGGCAATTGGGAATAACTTCCTGATCTAGGCAATTTTTGCTGGATAGAGAGACGGATCTATTACTGTGGCCATTGCTTCAATATTCAATTCTTGTTCAAGAAAATTTTGAATTTTGCTGGATTCTTTCATTGGATCGTCAAGTAAGTCTTTGTGTCGCACCCACAATACATCAATATTAGTTTGTTTGTTAATCCAGTTTTTTAATTGCTTCATATGGTTGTGCATTAAGTAAGCAATTTGGGTTACTCTGGCATGGTTGTTTTTTACTCCCTCATTAATTTTTTCAAGTCCTGAGATAGCAATTTCTCTTAAATCCCGTTCTACAAAAATTATTCTATAATTGCGATCCTCGGGCAAATTATATAAATACATTGAGTATAAAAATAACATGTCACTCTGAACTTCATCTATTAAATGTGGATACTGGTCTAATATTTTACTATTTTGCCAATGATATCTATCTTGTTTACATGTTAGTTCCAAAGGTACGTTTTTATTTGCAACAACATTATAACCGCCTCTTTCGAGCATATGCATTAGTATTGTTCCTCCAGATTCTGGTAAGCCTGCTACTATATTTGTCATGGTTTCTAGTCTAGTGTTCAAAGTAATCAATTAATTCAAGCATTATGAAATAAAATGAAATGTAATATTAAAACTATTACTTCAAACGGAAAATAATTCAATAGGGTATCAGTTTAAAAATTAGTAAATATTTACTCTATAAGGATAAAAACTTTACAATATTTGTTAATCCAACTGAGTGATAACGATATAAATAATACTTAAGTAATTGATATACAATTTGATATAATTATATGTGAAAGTTTGATTAAGATTTTACAAAATATCGCAAATTTATTTTTTTATTAAAATAATTTAATGGAAAAATTTATTTTCAGTTTATTAAAATTTCGGGAATAATAAACTGAATGATTATACAGTTTTCAATAATTTAAACTCAGATAGATTACCACTACCTGCCTCAGCAGGTCTCGCTACCGAGTCTCGGTTTATCGGGATGACATGATCACGAGAAAACATGACAATCATACACACTTTGTCTTCGCGAGGAGCAACTCGTCTCGTCGAAGCTTTCAAGCGAAGATGGAAGCGACGCGGCGATTTCTGATTATTTTTTTGTTTTAACGGAAAAATTTATGGCAATCGCTATATTTTTTAACAAAATTACGGATACCTAATCTCTCTCCATATATTAGATTAATGGATTTTCAGTCTTTAAAGATTTAAAACGGGAAAAATCTCGATCTGCTGAATAGAGTTTTTGAACGCCATTATCAATACAGATTGCAGCAATGCGGGCTCTATATCGCCAGAAAACGCACGGTAAAATCCTTATTAGGATTTTTTCTAATGTTAGGAAATCAACGAACAGAGTTAATCAAATATGTATGTTCCGATATGTGGAAACCGTATTTAAAAGTAATAAAGAAGAAGCTGCCACATGCCTTGCATATATTGGATCGCTTCCA